>DASPOW010000001.1:0-15345 GCA_035625855.1 Candidatus Methylomirabilota bacterium
CCTTTGCGGTATCCGTTTTGGAGCGTCGGCCGCCTCTGGCTTCCACGGCGCGCCGGGCGGGCTGGGTCGGCTGCAATATCTTGTTGGAGAAGATTCCACAGGACGCGAGAATCCCGGTGGTTTTAGACGGGCACGCCCGAAAACCACGCGAAGTGCGCAGTGCTTACGAACGCCTGAAGCCGCTTGAAAAGCTGAACGTCGAAGCCCGTGGTTGGACCCTGGATGTTCTCAACGTTGTCCGTTCTCTAAGGCAAGAGAAGTTCTCGCTGAGCGATGTTTACGCCTTTGAGGAAAAACTCGGCGGGCTCCATCCGAAAAACCTTCACGTGCGCGACAAAATCCGCCAGCAACTCCAAGTCCTCCGCGACCTCGGCCTCCTCCACTTCCTCGGCGGCGGCCATTATCGCTTCGCCTAGCCTTGTGGCGGTTCCGGCTGTGACTTCTTTGAAGGAGCCGACACGTTCAGCGCGCCGCGGCACATTGGGAAGATGGAAGTTTCGCGGTTTGACCTGAAGGGCTGTGAGATTTGAACCGGCGCGCGAGACAGTCCCCGCACGAGCATTCCTTGGCTTCGATCGTCATCGAATCAGAAAGCGGATGAAGGCCCTCAGAACAAAAAGAACGACAATTACTCCGCGAATGCCTATCACCCACAAGCAGCCGTAGCCCGCGGCGGTGGCCACCGAGCCCAGCGGGGATGAAATAGGCCTTCTTACGATCCCGAATTCCAGAGAGGGATACACTGTCCCGGCAATCCCCGCTACAATCAGCCGCACTGCTCCGGAAAAAGGGAGGCCCCATGGGTGTCGGCCACGCAGCGGTCGCGCTGGGCGCCGCAAAATTCGCTCCCCGTTTGAACGTCGCCTGGCTCTTCTTCGCCGCCTTTCTCGCGGACTTCCTCCTCGGCATCTTCATCCTCGCCGGCCTCGAACACGCCTCTTTCCCTGCGGACATGACCACGCGGCACTACGCCCTTTTCACCTTTCCCTGGTCCCACGGCCTCGTTCCCCTGCTGCTCTGGGGAACGCTCTTCGGCGCGCTTGCCGCCTTCGCCTCCCGCGCCGCCCGCAAAGCCGCTTTCTGGCTCGCCGCCGCGCTGGTCGTCTCTCACTTCTTCCTCGATGGGCTCGTTCACGTCGCCGGCCTGCCCATCCTTGGAGAGAACTCCCCGAAGCTCGGCCTGGGCCTCTGGCGCAACATGCCCCTGGAGCTCGCCCTCGAATCCCTCATGACCCTCGCCGCCATCGCCCTCTACTGGAAAATGGCCGGGCCTGCCTCGCCGCGCCTCTCCCGCTACGGCATCGCCCTCTGCATGCTCCTCCTCGCTGCCATGACCTGGTCGGCGCTCTTCATCACTGCTCCGCCGCCGCCGCAAGCCCTTGCCTACAATTGCCTCATTGTCCCTGTTTTCTTCGCGGGCCTTGCTTGGCTGCTTGACCGCAAGCGCGTCCTCGCCGCCCGTGCCGCTTCTCCCTGATCCGCGGCTGGGCCGATCCTCGCGCCGCTTGCTGCAACCTTCGCCCTCTGTTTTGGAGTGCGGCGCCTCGGCGCCGCTCTTGCCTCTGCTCTCCGGAGCCTGGCGTGTTGTCATCCCGAACCCGCTCGCGTATTGCGCGAACGGCGCGAGGGATCTGCTTTTTTCTGCCGATTCCCCTTGACAACTATTTACTTGTATGTTAATCTGCCGCCCGACGCTGGCACCGGCGTCCCGCAGTCCCGCCCCGGCAGGCCCGGCGGCGCCCGTTCTTTGACACCTCAACAGAATCTTCCTTGATTCCTCTGCTCGCACAAAGATACGGCCTAACCCCTTTGGAATCCGCACTTCCGGGAAAACGGCGTCTAACCCCTTTGGAATGTGCACTTCCGAAAACATTGGACTTAAAGTCCAGCAGAATCAACACTTCCGCAAAAACCCATGGGGGGGTATCTGGCAAGTTACTACGTACTGGACCCTCTTCGAATCGGGTGCCGCCGCGAGCCGCCGCTCAGTTCGTCCCCGGCGCCTTCACGAACTTTCCGGCCAGGAATGCCAGCAGCCCGATGACAATCCCGGAAATGATCCCCACCACCGGGCTGAACAGCGCCATCAGCAGCCGCGGCGAATTCGCCAGCGGCATCGTGGCCATCACCGCCGCCTCCTGCGGGTGCTTCGCGAGGTACCGTTCGAAGAACACCATGTGCGCCCCGATGACCCAGGCGCAGTTCACCAGGCCCAGCAGGAAGCCGTGCAGGAACTGGCCCGAGGAGCGCGCCCGGGCAATCAGGTAGGCGTAAACCACGAAGACCACGAGCCAGCAAACGGGTTCGACAGTCGCGGGGACAAAAAAGACGGTGGCGAAAGCCATCGCCAGGCCGAGCAGGGACAACCCGAAAATGAGTTTCCAGTTCATTCCAGCGAGGACTTCGTGATGGACTCCAGCACTCGCAGCGGCGCCGCTTCCGGCGCCACCAGCGCCTCCAGCGGAACGATGAACGTCTGCTCCAGCGCGTACTGGCCGGACAGCGCCGCGTGCGGCACCCCGTCGGTGAACACCATCCAGGCGCACCCCGGCGGAAAGACAACTTCCTCCTTCGGGCCGTTCTCCTGGTACGCCGAGTTCTCCTTGAACCAGTCGTGCAGGTAGAGCATGAACTCGTCGTAGCGCGAGCGGTCCGGCACGGGCAGGCCGGCGCTGGCCGCAACGCGGGCGCCCCAGCGCGCCAGCGGCCCGCGAAACGCCGGCGCCAGCGTGCTTGTGCGCGCCATCCGCGGCACGACCACGTCGAACGCCTCGCCGACGTTCCACACGCGCCCGGCGGCCGGGTTGATGTTCACGAAGACGCGCAGGATGCGCCCGCCGCGCGTAGGCCGCGTGGGAAACGCGTCCACGTGCAGCAGGTCGTTGCGCTTGTGCAGCGGCAGGTCGCGGCTGCGCTCTTCGAGCGGGCGGAAACTCGCGAAATCGAGCTTCAGCTTGCCCGCGTACGGCGCGAGGAACTCCGCGGTGAAACGCTGCACTTCGCGGGAGAAGCGCCGCATGACGTCGTGCAGGCGCGCGCGGTCGGGAGAGTCCGGCGAGACGCCGTTCAGGACGTCGCTGGCCGGCCGGTAAGAAATGTTCTTGTGGAACCGCGAGCCGGCCTGCTTCTGCGAGAGCAGGAAGCCGCGATCGGCCTGCGGGAAATCGAACGGCACGCTGCGGAAAAAAAGCACCTTGCCGCGCTCGAGCGCCTGGCAATGGCCGCGAGCGGCGCCGGCCCCGGTTTCGTTTCCGGGGACCTCGACCAGCGCGTCGATCGCGGCGGGCATCACAGCCTCAGGCTTCTTCTTCGGCGGCGCCCGCGGCGGGCTTGTGCGCGGCGATGACTTTATCCGCGATTTCGCCGGGCACGTAGTCGTAGTGGGAAAACTCCATGGAGTAGCTCGCGCGCCCCTGGGTCATGGAAGTCAGGTCGGTCGCGTAGCTGAGCATTTCGGCGAGCGGGACCTGCGCCTTGATGATGACGTTGTGGCCGCGGGTTTCGCTTCCGCTGATGCGCCCGCGGCGCCCGCTGAGATTGCCCATCAGGTCGCCGGAATACTGGTCGGGGGCGTAAACCTCCACGATCATGATGGGCTCGAGCAGCGCCGGCCGCGCCTGCTTCATCGCTTCCTTGAAGGCCAGCGAGCCGGCGATTTTGAAGGCGATGTCCGAGGAATCGACGTCGTGATACTTGCCGTCGTAGAGCACGGCGCGGAAATCCACCACGGGGAAACCCGCCAGGTAGCCGCGCGCGGCGGATTCGCGGATGCCGCGCTCGACCGAGGGAATCCAGTTCTTGGGAATCGAGCCGCCGAAGATGTCGTCCACGAACTCGATTCCCTTGCCGCGCTCGATGGGTTCCATCTTGATGCGGCAAACGCCGAACTGGCCGTGCCCGCCGGATTGTTTTTTGTGCTTGCCTTCGGCGTCGGCCTTGCCGCGGATGGTTTCGCGATAAGGAACCTTCGGCGGCTTCAGCGTCAGGTCCACGTGGTAGCGCTTGTGCAGCTTGGCGACCACGACTTCGATGTGCTGCTGGCCGGAGCCGGCGAGGAGAAACTCCTTGGTCTGCGGGTCGCGCGAAAAGCGCAGCGCGGCGTCCTCCTCCAGGATTTTGTGGATGGCCACGCCGATGCGGTCCTCGTCGGCTCGCGTCTTCGGCTCGATGGCGAAAGTGATGGAAGGCTCGGGAATCTGCGCGGGCTTGTAGTAAATGGGCGCGGCTTTGTCGCCGAGGGTGTCGCCGGTCATGGTCTCTTTCAGCTTGGCGATGGCGCCGATGTCGCCCGCGTGCAGCTCGGCGATTTCCGTGAGCTGCTTGCCCTGGGCGACCTGGGTGTGCTGGAAGCGTTCGGAAGAGGAACGCGTGAAATTGGCGATGGTGGCGTCGTTCTTCAGCACGCCGCTCATTACCTTGAAGTAGTTGATGCGCCCGGCGAAGGGATCGGCAAGGGTCTTGAAGACGAAAAGCGAGAGGGGCTGCGCGTCGTCCACCTTGCGCTCGATGCGGTCGCCCTTGCCGCCGGGCTCCTTGAAACCCGCGGCGGCGCGCTCGCCGGGGTTCGGGAAAACCGTGGCGATGAAATCGAGCAGGCTGGCCGCGCCGACGTTGCGCAGGGAGGAGACCATCAAGACCGGGACGATTTTCCCCTCGACGACGGCCTTGCGCAGGCCGGTGAGGAGGTCTTCGAGCGGGAGGGTGCCCTCGGCGAAAAACTCCTCCATGAGCTTGTCGTCGCCTTCGGCGACCATTTCCACGAGCTTCTCGTGGGCCTCCTTCGCGGCGCCGGCGAGGTCGGGGGGAATCTCTTCGATGGAGGGCTTGCCGTCGCCGTCGGGCTTGTAGATATGGGCCTTCATGGCGACCAGGTCCACCACGCCGCGGAAATTCCTTTCTTCGCCGACGGGGAGCTGCAGGGGAACAACGGAGCGGCCGAAGACTTCGGTGAGCGACTCGAGAGAGCGCTCGAAACTCGAAAGCTCGCGGTCCATCCAGGTGAGGACGAAGGCGCGGGGAATGTCGTACTCGGTGGCGAAGTCCCAGACTTTTTCGGTAGTGACTTGCGCGCCGGTGTGGGCGTCCACGGTGATGAGCGCGGCATCGGCGGCAATGAGCGAGGCTTTCGTTTCGTTGATGAAGGTGCTGTAGCCGGGAAGATCGAGGAAGTTGATTTTGGTTTTGTCGGGTTTGCCGGCGGGCTGCCATTCGGCGTAAGCGACGGCGGTCTGGATGCTGATCTTGCGCGCGATTTCTTCCTCGTCCCAGTCGGTGGTGGTGGTTCCTTCGGCGACCTTGCCAAGGCGCTGGGTGACGCCCGCGGTGAAGAGCAACGACGACACCAACTGCGTCTTGCCGGTGCCGCCGTGGCCGACAATCCCAACGTTGCGAATGTCCTTCGTGGAATACGCTTTCATCACTTCCCCCTGAGCAAGACCTGCCGGGCGGCAGGCCCGCCGCTGAAGATCCTATGCGAGGCGGGAGAGCACCGCTCCAGCCGCGGACGGGAGCGGCTCCCGAAAAGCGGGATGCTAGCACAGCGGCGCAGGGCGCGGCAACGCGGGCCGGCAGAAGAGAGCGCCGTCCGGCAGGCGAATGTGAAGATTCGCGTCACGCGCTGCGGCGGCGTTTCCCCGGCTCGCCCGGCGCTGGTATGCTTGCCGCCTCCGGGCCTGCAGCACGAGCCGCCTGGAGGCTTGCTATGGTTACCCTGCTGAACTGGGTGAGCCGGGTATTCGGCCGGCGGGCGGTGAGCGAGTCCGTTGCCACCCGCATGCAATTCGGGGCCGGCCCCGAAGCCGTCTGGAACGAGCTGATGTTCTACGAGGACGTTCCCGGGCGGCCTTCCCTGCTGCTGCGGGCGGCACTGCCCCGCCCGATCTCAACGAAAGGCACGAAAAACGGCGCCGGCGCGCTGGTGAGCTGCGACTACGGCGAGGGCAGCTTGACGAAACGCATTACGGCGTTCGAACCGCCCCGCCTGATGGGATTCGCGGTTATCGACCAGCGTCTGGGAATCGAAGCCTGCTGCACGCTGGTGAACGGTTCCTACGAGTTCCGGCCGCGCGGCAGCGGCACCGAGGCCGTACTGACGACAAATTACCTTGCCCATCTTCACCCGCGTTTGCTGTGGCGGCCCCTGGAACGATGGATGGCCGGCCAGCTTCACCGGCACATTCTCAGGGGCATGCGGGCCGCGCTTGCCCAGGCAAGTCCGGTAAAAGCCGCGCCAGGCGCGGCGGCAGAGCGTTCGCCGAGGAGGCCCTGAGTGCCGGACTTCCTGCTTCCGGCTCCGCCCTTATGGCTGATGCGCGGCGCCGTGGCCGCGGTGTGGCTGTACGAAGGGCTGTGGTGCAAGATTCTGGGGCGCCTGCCTTCACAGCTCCAGGTGGTCACCGCTGTGCCGCAGCTGGGTCCGCGGTTCGGACAGCTTTTTTTGCGAATGCTTGGCGTCGTGGAAGTGGCTTTGGCGGTCTGGGTCATCTCCGGAGCGGCGCCGGGAGCGTGCGCCATCGCGCAGACGGCGCTGCTCGTGACGCTCAACGCGAACGGGCTGATTTGGGCGCGGCACATCATCCATGACCCCGCGGGAATGATCGTCAAGAACGCGGCGTTCCTCGTTCTGGTGTGGCTGTGCGGCGCGGCGCAGGGAGTCCGGCCATGAAGGCGGAAACGCCGTGGAAAGCGGGACACCTGGGCCGCGCGAACGGATCGCCGCGATTGCTTTTCGGGCGAATGTACGAAGACGCGGAGATCGAGCGCGAGGCGTTTCAAGGCAAGAGCCGCGTTTTCTGCATCGCTTCGGCGGGCGATACGGCGCTGCGGCTGGCGGAAGAGCGGGAGGTGGTTGCCTGCGACATCAATCCGGCGCAACTGGCATACGCGGAGCGGCGGGCCGGGGGCGGGCGCCCGGAAGAGGGCGAGGCCGAACGAGCGATGAAGTTTGCGCGAAGTATCATGCCGCTGGCGGGCTGGCGAAGGCGCGTGCTGGGTGCGTTTCTGGGGCTTTCGGACGTTGCGGAGCAACTGGCGTTCTGGCGCGAGCACCTGGACACGCGCCGGTTCCGCGCGGGCTTCGACGCGCTGATGTCTCCGCTGGTCCTGCGCGCGGTGTACGCGCCGGGCTTCCTTTCGTTCCTGCCGGCGGGTTTCGGGGCTGTTTTGCGGAAACGTCTGGAACGGGGATTCGCGCGACACGCAAACGCGGCGAATCCCTATGCGCGGGCCCTTTTGCGGGGAGAGGCAAACGGGGAAGCGCCGGCGCGGGCGCGCAGCATCCGCTTCGTGCCGGGGGATGCGGCGTCGGTGCTGGAGTCCTTTCCTCCCCGGTCGTTCGACGCGTTCACGCTGTCAAACATTCTCGACGGCGCGGGGGCGGCTTACCGGGCGCGGCTGCTGCGTGCCGTGCGGCACGCGGCCAGCCAGGATGGGGTGGTGGTGGTGCGGAGCTTTGCCGAACCGGAGCCCGGGCTCGAGACGAACCAGGCGGAACGCGACCGGGCGCTGCTATGGGGAGTGGTGGACATCCGCAAAGCGCATGCGTCCTAGCGCAAACCCCGGCGGGACGCAGTTGCGCAAGAAGCGAACGGCGCGTGTGATTGCCGTGTTTGCGCTGGCAGCGGGCCTGGCCGGCACAGCGCGGGCGCAGCAGGGCGGGACCAGTCCGCCGCCCCAGCAACAGGCCGGGACCACCGAGGAAATCACGGCGGTGCCGAACCGGCCCACGTTTGCGAGCACAGGCGAAGTTGTTCAGCGCGGCGTCTTTGAAGTCGAGTATGGATTCGAGCTCGCCGACGGCCACCAGAACATCAACGGCCTGCTGAAGTTCGGCTTGCTCAAGAATCTCGAGTTGTGGTTCCTGAACAATCCCATCGAGCGCGACACAGGTCTGGCCGGAATGGGCGACTCGGGAGCGGGGTTCAAGTGGCAAATCACACCGCAAAAGGGGCCGCGGCCGACGATTTCAGTCTTGTACGTGGCGACGCTGCCGACGGCGAAGGACCCACTGGGCGCGGGCGCGGTGGGCCACCAGGTGCAGCTTCTGGTGAGCAAGGACTTCGGCAAACACCATTTCGACGTGAACTTCGGGCCGCACTTTCTGGGGCGGCCGGGCGCCAGCGGCTTCGACCGCACGTATTTCTCGGCGCTGTCGTGGTCGCACCCGCTGCAGGGCAAGTGGGGAGTCACGATGGAGGCTGCGGGGTTCAGCAAGGCGAACGCGGCGACGCCGGCTTCCATGACGATCCTGGCGGCGCCGACGTATACGCCGAAGCCACGGCTGGTGATTGACTTCGGCGTGTACGTCGCGGCATTCGGCAACCTGCCGCGCGTCACCGGCTTCGCCGGCGTTACCTATTCGGTTGGGGACCTGTACCGGCAGGTTTCAAGGCGCTGATGCGCGTCACGGCTTCGGCGCGGGGGGAGGCGGGGCCGGCGCCGGGGGCTTGCCGAAGTCGGCGTCGTCTATGGCCGGATCGATTTCGAATTTCTCGACGACAATCTTCTGCACCGGCGGCTGGCCGGGCGCGCCGGACAGGACCTCAAAGGCAAACTTGAACCCGTTGACGTCGCGGTAGTCGTGAAAGAACGACTCGATGTCGAAGTCCTGGCCGTTCTGCCCTTTGCGCTTGCCTTCCCACTTCAGGAGTTGGAAGCCGGCGGCATCGGCGAGATAGAAGCGCACGTCGCCGCTCTTGGAGGTGACTTTCAGGCGCAAGGCCTCCTTGTCCTCGACCTTGTCCTTGCCGACCAGTTCGATCTGGATGCCTTTGGCCCTGTAATCAAGAAAGGGGCCGTCGAAGTCGGCCTCCTCCGCGATGTCTTTCACTTCGTCCGCGGTCATCGCGCGGGGTTCGGTATCGCCGGCGAAGGGATTCAAGGTCCAGCCGGCGGCCTTGCCGTCGAACGTGCGGTAGACCCTTCTGCCGAGCATTTCGAGATGCATGTGGTATTTCGCGGGGCGCTTGAACTCGACCAGGAAGGGCCCCTCGGCGTCGGCGCCGAAAGAGATGCGTCCGATGACGCGTTCGGTCTGGATGGCACGGAGTTTGGCGGCGCCTCCGCGGGCGTCCAGGATCTTGGCGACAACGTCGTCCACAGTCTGGGGCGCAGCAGAGGCAGCAGCAACTGCGACAGCGGCGGCGAAG
Source organism: Candidatus Methylomirabilota bacterium (assembly GCA_035625855.1). Lineage (GTDB taxonomy): Bacteria > Acidobacteriota > Terriglobia > Acidiferrales > UBA7541 > Acidiferrum. The sequence continues at coordinate 9,147 of DASPOW010000001.1, forward strand.
AAAAGACAGGCTGCAGCGCGGATTCTCATGGGGCGGTCCTCCGGAGACACGCTGTTTAGACGGCGGTGACAAATGCGCCGGTTGCGCTCACATAGCCGTAAGCCATGTGCGGCGTGTTGAAAGCGTAGCCGGGATGACCCTCGCGGTCGAGGAGAATCAGGCCGCCGGTTCCACGCCCGCGGGAGGCGAGCAGGCGGACACACTCCTCGGCGACACGCCGGGAGCGATCGGGCGGGGCGGAGGAATCTCCCGCGGGAGCGCGCAAGAGGTCCACGGCCGTTTTGGCAAGGACAACTTTCATGATGGCTTCGCCGTACCCGGTGCAGGAGACGCCGCCGGCTTCAGCGTCGGCATAGCAACCGCAGCCGATGAGCGGCGAATCGCCGACGCGGCCGGGAAGTTTGCAGCAGGTGCCGCCGGTGGAAGTGCCGGCGAAGAGGCGGCCTTGGCGATCGAGAGCGACGGCGCCGACGGTGCCGTGCTCGTGGCCGCGGTGGTGGGCGGCGGCATGTTTGTCGCGGCTGCATTTTTGCCAGGCTTCGCGCTCGGCGGCGGTGATGAGTCCGGCGGGGTCGCACAAGGGGATGCCGTGTTCGCGGGCGTAGCGCTCGGCGCCCTCGGCGACGAGCATCATGTGCGGCCCGTCTTCGAAGAGTCTGCGCGCGAGACGGATGGGATTGCGGATACGCTGGACGGCGGCGACGGAGCCGGCGCGGAGCGAAGCGCCGTCCATCACGATGGCGTCGCATTCCACGCGGCCATCGAGGTTGAGATGGGAACCGGTGCCGGCGTCGAAGACCGGGGCGTCTTCGAGGACGACGATGGCGGCTTCCACGGCATCGAGGGCGGGGCCGCCGCCAGCCAGAACGGCCCAGCCGGCTTCGAGGGCGCGGCGGCAGCCATCCTTGCAGGTTTCGACGGCGTCGTCGGGGATATTCCAGGCGCCGCCGTGGACGATGAGAGAAGGCTTCATCCCGCGAAGGTCAGAGAGCGCGACCGAATGCAGGATGATGCTTCAGACGAAGAAATCGAGCAAGAAGAGAATCGGGCCGGTGAGAAGGAGAAGCGCGGCGCGATGGATGCGAACGCGGCGGGCAGGCTCGAGCGCGGGGAGGAAACCCCCGGGGACAAGCTTAAAGCGCGCGTCCTCGCGCAGGCTGAAGCCGGCGCCGGGGACGGCATGGCGCGCAAGGCCGCGGCGAAGGGCGCCGTATTCATCGCGCGCCCAGAGGTTCAGGAAGCCGCGCTGGCGCCAAAGAACGGCTGCGCCGAGCACGAACAGCAAATAGCCCAGAACAGTCAGCAAGCCGAGCGACGGACCCGAACCCCAATACATAAAGCCCTCATAGGAGGGCCAACACACGATACCGTTAGGACGGAGAGCAGCGCAAAACGGTTACAGCGGGCGTTCAAGCTTCTTCGTGAATGGTAATGAGGCGGACGATCTCAAACTGCTTCTTTCCCGCGGGAGTGACGACGTGGACCTCGTCGCCGACCTGGCGGTTGAGAAGGGCGCGGCCAATCGGGGAAGTCGTGGAGATAAGACCCTTTTCGGCGTCGGCTTCCTCGGTGGAGACGAGGCGGTACTCGACTTCGACGGAACGCACAATGTCGATGACGACAATGCGGGAGCCGTAGCCGGCGCGGTCCTTGGGGATGCTGGTGAGGTTGAGCATGCCCAGGTCGCCCATGCGCTTTTTGAGCTGGCCGATGCGGGCGTTGACGTAGCCCTGGCGTTCCTTGGCGAACTTGTACTCGGCGTTCTCGGAGAGGTCGCCGTGGGCGCGGGCGACGGCGATCTCCTTGGGGAGCTCGACGCTGAGCTCGTGTTCGAGGGCGTCAATCTCCTGCTGGAGCTTCCGCTTGATCTTGCTGATGGGGTCGGACATAGCGATTCTTGGTGGTGGTTTCCGCGCCGGGGCCCTTTTCCGGGGAGGCTTGGCCCTGCGCATCAGATCATTATAGAGGGGCGCGAATTGCGGCCACAAGAGCCGCGACGAGGTTTCTGCGCGTCCGGGATTCCGGTATTATCAGCCGCCGATGAGCATTTCGGCCAGATTTCCGCGAGGTTCGCGCCGGCGCGCGGCGGGGGAGATCGTGCTCCTTGGCTTGTGCGGGGGCGTGCTGATCACCATCCTGCGGGTGACGGAGTACCGCTTTCTGGTGGTCGAGCACTCGGTGGAGATCTACGGCGGCCTGGTGGCCGCGGTATTCTCCGCGCTGGGGATCTGGCTGGGCCTGACGCTTACGCGCAAGAAACAGCCGGCAGCCGCACAGCCGGCGGCGGGCGGCGAGCCATTCGCCGTGGACGAGGGGCGCCAGGCCCAGCTGGGCATCACACCGCGGGAACTGGAGATTCTGGGGCTGATCGCCGCGGGGCTGAGCAACCGTGAAATCGCGGAGAGGCTGTTTGTGAGCGAAAACACGGTGAAGACGCACTCGAGCCGGGTGTTCGACAAACTGGGTGCACGGCGGCGCACCCAGGCGGTGCAACTGGGCAAGGAAGCGCGGCTGATACCCTAGAGCGTCCACCGAAAGCATGATTTTTGGGCCCGGAACGCAAAATCACCCGAAGGGGTGACGACAAGCGAGGCTCGGCTCCGCAGAATGGCGGCGCTGGAACCGGATGCGAAGAAGGAGGATGAAACTGCCATGAAGAAGACGGTGCTGACGTTTGGGCTGATTTCCGGGTTGATAGTGACGGTTTTGATGCTAGGGGCGCTTCCACTGGAAAGCAGGATCTCCGAAAAGGGCGCGTACTTCCTCGGCTACACCACCATTGTGCTTTCGACGCTGCTGATATTTTTCGGCGTGCGATCGTACCGGGAGAACGTTGCGGGGGGGCGGCTGACGTTCGGGAAGGGATTCGCGGTGGGGATCCTGATTGCGCTGGTGGCGAGCGCTTTTTACGTGGCCACGTGGGAAGTCGTCTATTTCAAGTTCATGCCGGACTTTGCGGACAAATACGCGGCGCGCATGGTCGAGCGGGCCAAGGCTTCCGGAGCGAGCCCGGAGCAGATCGAGAAGAAGACGCGCGAGGCCGCGGACTTCAAGCGCATCTACAACAAGCCCATGGTCAACATCGCCTTCACCTTCCTGGAAGTGTTTCCTGTCGGCCTGGGGGTGACTTTGCTTTCAGCGGCGATCCTGCGGAAGAAAGAGCCGAACCTGGCTGCGGCGCAGGGATGATCAGGGCTTGATGCGGGGTCGCCCCGCGCAAACCCAGGGCGACGAGATCAAAAAAGAACGAGCCGTTCAGAGCGGCTCGGCGAGAAACTCAAACACAGGAGAATCACGATGAATACGAAAGCCACGAAGCGCGTAATCGGAATCGGCGGCATTTTCTTTAAAGCGGACAATCCGAAAGAGCTTTACGCCTGGTATGAGCGGCACCTGGGCATCAAGAGCGAGCACGGAGTCGCGATATTTCCCTGGCGACGCGCCGACGATCCGTCACAGGAGACCTGCACCGCCTGGTCGATCTTTCCGCGCGACACGACGAAATCCTTCGGGCCCCGGCAGGCGCCGTTCATCATCAATTACCAGGTGGAGGATTTGGACGCGCTCCTGGAAGCACTCAGGACCGAAGGCGTGACCATCGACCCCAAGCGCGAGGAAGACGAGTTCGGCCGCTTCGCCTCGATCGTTGATCCCGAAGGCAACCGGATCGAGCTGTGGGAGCCACGGAAGGAATCTGGCGACGCGAAGAACGGTTGATCCGACGCAAGCTGGCTATTCGCCGTAGGGAACCCAGACGTTCTTCACCTGGTGAGCGTGGTGGAGATACCAGCGGCCCTCGCCCTGACGGGGATCAAACCAATCGATAGCGCGGCCTTCGTTGGTGAAAACCTGCTTGAGGTTGCCGACAGAGAGGGACTTGGCGGCGGCGCTGGCGGCGGCGTCGGCGAAACACCAGACGGCGTCCACGTCGTCGTGCTCGGCAAGAACCTTGAGGAGCTGCGAGGCGTGGCCGGTGACGATGTTGATCGCGCCAGCGGGCAGATCGCTGGTGTCGAAGAGCTGGTAGAGATCGGCGGCGATGAGGGGATAGGTTTCCGAAGGGACGGCGACGAGGGTGTTTCCCGCTGCCAGCGCGGGCAGGACGGTCGAGAAAAAGCCGAGGAGGGGCGCTTCCGCAGGGCAGATCACGCCGACGGTGCCGACCGGCTCGTTCATGGCGATGGCGATGTTGCGGAAAGGCGGGTTGTGCACCGCGCCGTCGAATTTGTCGGCCCAGGCAGCGTAGGAGAAGATGCGCTCGATGCCGCGGGCCACTTCGGCGGCGGCCTGCTCCGCGCCAACGACAGCGGAAAGGCGGCGGGCAATCTCTTCGGCGCGCTGGGAAAGATTCTCCGCGAGATAGAAGAGGACCTGGGCGCGGGTGTGGGCGGTAGCTCCGGCCCAGCCGCCGGCTTTGCGCGCGGCTTCGACGGCGTTGCGAATGTCCTTGCGATTGCCGAGGGGCGCTTCGCCGAGCAGCGCGCCGTCCGGCGAACGCACCTCCATGCTGTAGCCGGAGTCGGGCCGGGCCTGCTTGCCGCCGATGTAGAGTTTCACGGTGCGGTCAATGGAAGGCGCGGCGAGAGCTGAATCGCCGCCGTCACCGCCGCGCTCTTCCGGGAGAGGACCGCGAGGAGCGGCGGCGGGAAGCGCGGGCGCACTCTTGAACCAAGCGGGCTCGAGATACTCGTAAAGCCCCTCGCGGCCGCCTTCGCGGCCGTAGCCGCTTTCACGGTAGCCGCCAAAGCCGCAAGACGCGTCGAAAAGGTTCGTGCAATTCACCCAGACCACGCCGGCCTTGAGCTGCGCGGCGACGTGCAGCGCGACGTTGACGCTCTCGCTCCAGACGCAGGCGGCGAGGCCGTAGGCGGTGTTGTTGGCCAGCTCGACGGCTTCGCGCGGCGTGCGGAAGGTCATGGCGGCGAGCACCGGGCCGAAGATTTCCTGCTGGGCGACGACGGAAGTGGGGTGGACGTTGCAGAGGAGCGTGGGCGGAAAGTAGAGGCCGCGGGAGGGGAGCGGCGTGGGCGGCTGCCAGCAGGTGGCTCCCTCCTCGACGCCCTGGGTGACGAGGCGCTGGATACGCTCGAGCTGCACGCGAGCGACGATCGCGCCGATGTCGATGGCCTTGTCGAGCGGCGGGCCGATGCGCAGGGTGCTCATGCGGTCGCGAATCTTCGCGATGAGCTTTTCGGCGATGCTCTCCTGCATCAGCAGGCGCGACCCGGCGCAGCAGACCTGGCCCTGATTGAACCAGATGCCGTCCACGAGGCCCTCGACGGCGCTGTCCAGGTCGGCGTCCTCGAAAATGATGAAGGGCGACTTGCCGCCGAGCTCGAGGGAGAGCTTTTTGTGGCTCTGGGCGGTGGCGCGGCGGATGGCACGGCCGACTTCGGTCGAGCCGGTGAAGGCGATCTTGTCCACGCCGGGATGCTGGACGAGGGCTTCGCCGGTCGAGCCGTCGCCAGTGACGATGTTGACGACGCCGGCGGGCAGCGCGATTTCGCGGCAGATCTCGGCGAAGGCCAGCGCGGTGAGCGGGGTGAACTCGGCGGGCTTGAGGACGACGGTGTTGCCGGTGGCCAGGGCGGGAGCGATTTTCCAGGCCAGCATCAGCAGGGGAAAATTCCAGGGAATAATCTGGCCGACGACGCCGCAGGGGGCGTAGCCGGGAAATTCCCCGGCGAGAATCTGCGCCCAGCCGGCGTGGTGATAGAAGTGGCGGGCGACGAGGGGAATATCAATATCGCGGCTTTCGCGGATGGGCTTGCCGTTGTCCATCGTTTCGAGGACGGCGAGGCGGCGCGAGTGCTTTTGCACCAGGCGCGCCATCGCGTAGAGATAGCGGGCGCGCGCGTGACCGGTGAGGGCCTGCCACGCGGGCAGCGCGGCGCGGGCGGCTTCGACAGCGGCGTTAACATCGGCGGCCGAGCCTTGCGCGACGCCGGCGAGTTTTTCGCCGGTTGAAGGATCGTTTGTGTCGAAGTACCGGCCGGCGGAAGGCGGCTGCCACGCGCCGGCGATGAAATGACCGAAGCGGCGCTGGTGCAGGTCGAGCCAGGCGAGGGCTTCCTTGGGGTCCTCCGGCGCGGGGCCGTACTCCATGGTCATGAATTTTTGCGCAATGCTCATCCCGGCCTCAGGCTCCGCCCTGGCGCGTCCGCCGCGCCGCGACGGACTTCAGGACCAGCGTCTGGAG
>DASPOW010000002.1:0-4900 GCA_035625855.1 Candidatus Methylomirabilota bacterium
GAGCGCGCTGCTTTGCGCCGCGTCCTGCAAGTCATCGCGGGCATCGCCGCGGGCGTGCACCTGAAAGGCCACAGCGCCGCTGCGGAACACGGCTTTCATTTTCGTGACTCGCTCGCCATGCGAGTGATCCAGCGCTTCGGCAACTCGCAAGAGGGAAGCGAGGCGGCGGACCGTTCTTTGCTCGGCGCGCGGCAGCAGCGAGTAGACGGGATGACGGTCGGAAGGCTCGGCCTTTTTGTTGTGGTAGCGGACCAGCGCGGCGACGACGGTGCGGTCGTGCCCGTCGAGGCCGGGAATGTCGCCGTTGTACACGAGATATTCGCCATGCTTGTGGTGGCCGCGATGACTGACGACGTGGCCCAGGTCGTGCAGCAGCGCGCCGGCCTCGAGCAGGACGCGGGCATGCGGCGGGAAATGGTGGATAGGCTGAAGCTGGTCATAGAGCATCAGGCTCAGCTGGCGAACCTGCTCGGCGTGCTGCTGATCGTAGCCTGAAGACGCGAGGCGGCGCGCAAAGCTGCGCACGCCCGCAAGCAACTGGCGCGAGGCGGCGTCATAGCGGTGACGCTCCGAGCGGGCGAAGGCGAGTCGCGCGATTTCGAGCAACAAGCCCTCACGCACACCAACGCCGGGAACAAGGAAGGAGCGCAGGTTCAGATAGCGCCCCAGAGCGAGCAGAGTGATGGCGGCGATGCCCATGACGTCGGCGCGGTCGCGGCGGATGCCGAACGCCTTCATGCGTTCGGAAACGTCGCGAGAGAGGATCGAGGGCAGGCGCTCACGGAGGAGCGGCAGGTCCAAAGAACGCACTCCATACTGGCGGGGACCCGGAGCGACGTTGGCCAGCATCTCGGCGTTGCCGCCGCAAGCAGCGGCGAGACTTCCGGCGAGGTTGGGCCGCGCCGGGAGGCGCGACTCGAGGAGCGCGCGAATGTAGCGGCGCACCTGCTCGGCCTGAACGGGGCGAATAACGCCGGGAAGATGGAGCGTAGTGAGCAGGCGCACGCAGCCGGCCGGAAGCTGCATGCTCTCCTTCACCAGATGGTCGCGGAGAACGCTGATCTCGAGGCTGCCTCCCCCGAGGTCCACGATGCAGGCGGGCTGAGCTTCGGGGCTGACCGCGGAGAGCACCGCTTCGCGGCCGAGGCGGGATTCCTCTGCGCCGGAAATGACCTCCAGGGCGATTCCCGTTTTTTTCTTGATGCGCCTGACGAGGGAGCCGCGATTCCTCGCTTCGCGGGAGGCGCTGGTGGCCACGGCGCGGTAGCGGGTTACGCCGTGCTCTTCCATGAGGCCGCGGAAGTGACGAAAGGCAACGACGGTCTTGGACAAGGTCTCTTCGCTGAAGCGCTGGCGCAGGAAAACGCTTTCGCCGAGACGCAGCGGGAAGCGCTCGGTGTAGATCGGCTCGATATCTATGGCGGAAAAGGCGCGCGCGACGGAAAGGCGGATGGCGTTGGAACCGGCGTCAATCGCGGCGATATTGACAGGCTCGGCCAAGCTCGTTTCACCGCCAGAGGTGCGCGAGAGCGGAGGAGGGCGTGTACTTGCCGGCGCGGATGCCGAGCTGCTCGGCGATTTTCTGGCGCAGTTGCTTGTTGACGACCGGGACGCTGGCTTCCCCGTCCAGCTCGATGAAGGAATAGCGCTTGGCCATGATTTCGAATTCGCGCTGAATCATGGTCTGGTAGCGGATGAACGACCAGTAGAGGTCGTGAGAGAGGGACATGTCGCGGCCGGCCTCCCAGTAGCTGATGGCCTGGGCTTTTTTGAATTCGCGGGCAAAGGCGGTCTCCGGGCGCACGTTGAGCCAAAAGGTGAGGTGCGGGCGAAGAGCCATGGCGTACAAGCCGCCGAGGTATTCGCGATTGATGCCGCGGACGACGCCGCGGGCGACGAGGGTGTAGATGAAACGATCGGCGAGAACGACGGTGCCGGAGCGGAGAGCGGGCACGATGCGATGCTCGACCTGATCGAAGAAGTCGGTGGCGTACATGAGGGCGAGGGTGAGACGAGTGGCGGCGTTCTTGGCGAGAAGCTCGTCGATATCGCGGCCGACCAACGCGGAGCGGCGCAGGCCGCTGGTCTCGACGGCGAAGCCCTCGGATTCGAGCCACTCCTGGAGAAGAGCGATCTGGGTGGAACGCCCGGAGCCATCCATGCCTTCGATGACGATGAGCGAGCCGGTGATTTCGCTGGGATCGAAACCAACCAGCGATTCTCCGAAAAAATATTGCGGCGTGCCGTCCTCCGGAGCAGGCGGCCCGGGAATGGGCTTCGGCGGAAGGCTGGCGGGGGAGGCGGGCGCCGCGCCCGATTCCGGCTCAGGTTGGGGCTTCTCGGGTTCCGGCGTCTTCATTCGGCGACCTCGGGGCGAGGGGCGAAGCGCTTCAAGTCGACGCGTTCGGCAACCATTTCGCGCATTTGCTTCTGGAGCTTATTGACCGGCAGAGTTCCGTCGAGCACGACGAAGTTGTCGCTCTCCACCATTTTGTCGTACTCATCGAGAATGCGGCCCTGAAAGAGCCGGAAGCTCTCCGCGCGGTCGTAAGAGAGGCCAAGGTCCATGCCGGCCTCGTAGTATTTCAGCTTGGGGCGGCCGCTGAGGATGCGGTGAACGGCAACGTCGAGCGGGGCACGGAAATAAAAGGTGAGATCGGGAACGGGCGCGAAGCGGTAAAGATTGCGGAGCCAGCGCGGAGGGCAACCGCGCGCGGCGTCGCGGGCAAACGCGGTGTAGATGTAGCGGTCGGCGAGAACCAGGTAGTCGCCCTGAAGAAGGGGCATGATCTGGCGCTCGCAGCGGTCGGCAAAGTCGGCGGCATGAAGAAGCGAGTAGGTGACGGGAGTGAGCAGGCGGCGCTGCTTTCCGCGGCGCGTGGCGGATTTCACGAGGGGCGAAGAGTTCCATTCGGTGAAGTGCAGGCGATAGCCGCCGATTTCGAGCCAGCGTTTGAGGAGATAGAGCTGGGTGCTTTTGCCCGATCCGTCGGTGCCTTCGACGACGATGAGCGCACCGGGATAGGCGCGGCTGGGGACGGGCCGTCCTGGCTGCGGCAGGGTGGATTTTGCCGGGGCGGGTTGCGCCGGCTTGGGCAGAGTTTCTTGCGCTTCAGCCATTCGCGGCGTGTCTCAAAAAGGCAAGCATAAGTTTATTTTGCCTTTGTTACAGTCCGGTTACGATGAGCGGCGGACGCAGTATTTTCTCACAAGACGGAAGGAAGCGCCCAATGCTCTTGAAAAGCCGGGAACGGCTTCCGCGCTTGTCGAGGATGGCCTGACTCTCCGCGCTGAGAGGCGTCGCACATTTGCTGGACTGTTCCGGTGAGATCGGCCATTGGCGCTCCTTGCAACAAAGTTCGTCGAAAAGGCGGACCTGCGCGATCAGAAGAGGCCCAACTTGATGCGCAGAAACTTCTTCGGGTTCTGGCGGATGTCGCCGACCAGAAGGCGCAACTCTCCGGAAAGGGACGCGAGATTGTCGTAGAGCTTGGGGTCGCTGAACATCTTGCCGGCGGTGGTGGTGTTGTCGTTGAGCTTGGCGGAGGCATTGGCAAGGTTCGTTCCGATGTCGCGCCAGCGGTTATACAGGGTTTCGTCGGTGGCCAGCTTTCCGAGGCTGCCCTTGCCGGCACGAACGTCGGCCAGCAGCAGGTTGCCCTTATCAAGCATCTGTTTAGTGGTTTCGTGCAGGCTCGGGTCGTAGATGAACTTTCCGAGAGTGCCCTTCTGGTCGCGAATGGCCGCAAGGATGTCGTTGAAGCGGTCGGCGCCCGAGTTCACCTTGCTGTAGAGCTCGTCGGTAGCGACGAGCTTCCCGAGCGAGCCTTCGCCGCGCTGGATGCCGGCCACCATCTGATCGACCTTGCTGGACGCACTGTTCAGGTGAGCATAGAGGGCTTCATCGGTCAGGAACTTGCCGAGGGTGCCGCGGCCTTCCTTGACGCCGGCGAAGAGATCGCGGACGTCCTGGGAGAGGGCGCTCAGGTCGGTGAGGAGTTCGGCGCTGCGCTCGACGACCTGCTTGATGGCTTTCTCCTCGCTGCCCTTAACCTCGTCGTTGTCCTTGAGCTGTACGCCGGTAACGCCGCGAGTGATGTTGACGTAGCGGTTGCCGAGGAGGCCTTCGGTGACGAGGCTGGCGGTAGAGTCCGTGAGAATGTAGCGCTGGTAGTTTTTGTCCACGCGGAAGCGGACTTCGATGTTGCGCGAGGTGTCCGGGGCCTGGCCGGCGGGGCGCGGCGCGATGCTAATCGCTTCCACGTTTCCGATCTCGACGCCGTCCAGGCGCACGGGGGCTCCGGTGGTCAAGCCGGCGACTTCGGGGAGAAAAGTCTTGAGGCGGTATTTCGGGCCAAAGGTGGTAGCGCCGGTGACGTAGAAGATTCCGACGCCGAGAACGGCCAATCCCACCAAGACAAACAAGCCGACACGTAGCTCGGACCAGCTTAGTTGCGTGTGCTGCGCCATGATTGTTCCTCCTGTGCTCCTCGCCGGTTGCCCGGCTCAAACCAAAAACCGCCGCAAGTAGGGGTCGGAAGACCGGGCAATCTCTTCCGGAGACCCCTGGAAATAAACAAGGCCTTCGCGAAGGACGAGAAAGCGCGTGAGCGCGCAGCTGTGGGTGCTCCCGGCTGCGCCGTGGCCGTTCGCGTGGAGGACGCGGCCGGCCTGAGGGTCAAACTGAAAATTGGCCAGGGCAAAGCCGTCCTGCAAGCGATGGGTGGCGAGAATGGAGGTGACGCCGTAAACGTCGCGGAGGCGAAGAATGAGGGTGATGATGGTCTGCGAAGTTACGGGGTCGAGGCCCGCGGTGGGGGAATCGTAAAGAACAACGGGGGGGTGATTGACGAGGGCGCGGGCGATGGAGACCCTGCGGCGCATGCCGCCGGAGAGTTCC
>DASPOW010000003.1:0-10505 GCA_035625855.1 Candidatus Methylomirabilota bacterium
CCCGGCGTGTAGTTGTCTTTCGGCTTGCCGTTCTTATCGAGGCCCTTGTCCTCAGTGATGACGCCGCCGACGCCGTTGCCCTCGTAAATGAGATGCGCTCCGCCGAATTGCGTGAAGAGGTTTACGCCCGTCTTCTCGACAAGACCACCCAGCCACTTCGTGACCTTGTTCAGCGAAATGACGTAGTTGCCCTTGTTCTGAAACGGCGGCGGCGTGACGGGAAAACGGTAGGAGGACTTCTTCGTGAAAAAGAGCGCAGCGCTTTCGGTCACCGGCGTGTCGAGGGGAGCCGTCTTCTCAAAATCCGGCACCAGCTCGCGCAGCGCCGTAGGCACCAGGATGGCTCCGGAAAGCTGGTGCGCTCCGATCTCGCGGCCTTTTTCCAGAACGTAGATGTTCTCCGTCGAAAGGGCCGGTTTGCCGCCCGCGTCGTTGTGTTTTCGGATGAGGTTGGCAAGATGCAGCGCGCAGCAAAGGCCTGCGGGCCCTGCTCCGACGATAAGAACATCGGCTTCGAGCTGTTCGCGTTGAAAGGTCATTGGGCGACGGCCATTTTAGCAAACGCGGAGGTGACGGTCTTTGGCCTGTAGTGGCCCACGCGAGCGATGGCTTGAGGTCTAGCCTGCCTTGGCTTTCTCCACGGCTTCCGTGAGCGCCGGCATGATTTCGAAGATGTCGCCGACAACGCCGTAGTCGGCGATTTCGAAAATCGGCGCGTTCTGGTCCTTGTTGATGGCCACCACGGTCCGAGAGCCCTTCATGCCGACCACGTGCTGGATGGCGCCGCTGATGCCCAGCGCCAGGTAAAGTTTCGGTGCAACGGTTTGGCCCGAGCTGCCGATCTGGCGTTCCATGGGAAGCCAGCCTTCATCGCAGATCGGACGCGAAGCCGCAATCTCGCCGCCAAGGGCCTTTGCAAGGGCTTCCGCCTGGGCAATGTTCTCAGGCGCTTTGATGCCGCGGCCTATGGCTACAATAATGGGCGCCTGCGTCAGGTCCACGGCCTGCTTCGCCTCGCGGAAGAGCTCGAGCGGCTTGGTCCGGATCTGGCCGGGCGAGAGCGAGATGCCGGCCTTGTTCACCGGCGCCTGGCCCGAAGGATGCGGGGCCACAAGATCCGCCCGAAACGCGCCCGATTGAAACGACGCGAACCACGGAGCCGCGCCTTGAAACACGACGTCAGCAGCGGTCTTGCCCTGAAACATCTGGCGCACGAAGACGAGCTTCCCCGCGTCGTTTCGCACGCCGATGCAGTCGCCGATCATGCCTTTCCCGAGCGAAGCGGCCAATTTCGGCGCGAAGTCGCGGACCTGGTAGGTGTGCGGGAGCAGGACCAGATCGGGCTTCGCCGATTCGACGACCTGTTTGAGCGCAACGCAGAAGCCATCGGCCGTATAGGGCTCGAGCAGGTCATGTTCGATGAGCAGAACCTCTGCGACGTTTTTACCGGCGAGCTCCCCGGCGAGGGCCGCGATTCCCTTTCCCGCAACGGCGGCAACGACACTGCTCGAGGTCTCCCTGGCGATGGTCTGGGCGGCGGCGAGCGTTTCGAAGCTCGTGTTGTTCCACTTGCCCTGGCGCTGCTCGGTGACGACCAGGATTTTCATCTTCAGATCACCCGCGCCTCGAACTTCAGTTTCTCAACGAGCTTCGCGGCGATTTCCTTGGGCGCGCCGGTGAGGAATTCCGTCTTCTTCGACTTCGTCGGCACGTAGATTCTCTCCACGCGCTGCGTCGTTTCCGAGGCGACGCCGAGCGATTCGCGCGGAATGGTGGAGATCTCCTTCTTCTTCGCGGCCATGATGCCCTTTAGCGTGGCATAGCGTACTTTGTTAATGCCGGACTGAATGGAAAGCACCGCGGGCAGAGGGCATTCCATCCACTGGAACCAGCCAGCCTCCAGCTCGCGCTTCAGCCGCATCTTGCCGTCCTGCACCTCGATTTGCATGATGATGGTGGCGTGCGGCAGATCGAGCAGGCCCGCAAGCAGCACGCCCGTCTGGCCGAAGCCGTGGTCGTCGCTCTGCAGGCCGGTCAACACGAGGTCGCACTTCTCTTTCCGAATGGCGGCGGCCAGGGAACTCGCGGACCCCAGTGGGTCGAGCTGGTGAAAGTTTTCGTCGGCCACGTGAATGCCGCGGTCCGCACCCTTGGCGAGGGCTTCCTTGATGGTCTGCTTGACGCGCTCGGGCCCCATCGAAAGCGCCACAACTTCGCCGCCGTGCTTTTCCTTCAACCGCAGCGCCTCCTCGAGCGCGAAACTGTCCGGCTCGTTCATCTCGAAGCCGATGTCCGCTTCCTTAATCCAGTTCCCGGCTATGGCGAGCGGCGCGTCTTTCGCGGGGACCTGCTTGATGCACACGATGATGTTCACGCTAGTTTCCGCTCCAGCGCTTGAAGATAAGGGCGGCGTTGGTGCCGCCGAACCCAAACGAGTTGGAAAGGGCGTACTCGACCGAGGCCTTGCGGGCCGTGTTGGGCACGTAGTCGAGGTCGCAATTCGGATCGGGAGTCTCGTAGTTGATGGTGGGCGGGAGAATCTGGTCGCGCAGCGCGAGAACGCTGATTCCCGCCTCGAGGCCTCCTGCGCCGCCGAGCAGGTGGCCGGTCATGGACTTGGTCGAACTGACCGGAACCTGTTTGGCGCGCTCGCCGAAGAGGCGCTTCATCGCAATCGTCTCGATGACGTCGCCGATGGGCGTCGAAGTGCCGTGGGCGTTCACGTAGCCAATCTGCTCCGGCGCGAGGTGCGCGTCCTTTAGCGCCGCCTTCATGACGCGGTAGGCGCCGTCGCCGTGCTCCTCGGGCTGAGTGATGTGAAAAGCGTCGCCGGACATCCCGTAACCGACGATCTCCGCGAAAATCGGCGCGTTGCGGCGCTGGGCGTGTTCGAGCGATTCGAGAATGATGATGCCGGAGCCTTCCCCCACCACAAAACCGTCGCGCGCGGCGTCAAAGGGCCGGCTGGCGCGGGCCGGGTCGTCGTTGCGCGTCGAGAGGGCGCGCATCGCCGCGAAACCGCCGATACCCATCGGCGTAACAGTGGCTTCCGCCCCGCCGCAGATCATCATCTCCGCCGCGCCCCGCTCGATGATTTTGAACGAGTCGCCGATGGCGTGCGCCGAAGCGGAGCATGCCGTGGCCGTGGCGGAATTTGGTCCGCGCGCGCCGTAGCGGATGGAAACGTGACCCGAGGCGAGATTGACGATTGACGCGGGAATGAAAAAGGGCGAAAGCTTGCCAGGACCGCCCTGCATCAGCTTGATGTGCTCGCGCTCGGTAATCTCAAAGCCGCCGATTCCCGAGGAAATGTACACGCCGACTTCGTCGAGATTCGATTGCTCCGGCTTCCACTGCGCCATTTGCACGGCGAAGTCCGCGCTGGCCAGCGCAAGCTGGATGAACCGGCCCATCTTTTTTTGTTCTTTCTTCTCGACCCATTTGAGCGGGTCGAAGTTCTTCACTTCGCCCGCAATGCGGCAGTCGAATCCAGTGGCCTCAAACTGTGTGATGCACGCGACGCCGCTCTTGCCGGCGCAGAGATTGCTCCAGCTCTCTTCGGTGCCGATGCCCAGCGCGCAGACCAGTCCGACGCCTGTAACGACCACGCGGCGTGTCAATGTTGTGCTGCTCCCCGTGCCTTGGTGACTTCCCGAGGGCTACTTTGCCTTGGCGTGCTTGTCGATGTAGTCGATCGCGTCTTTCACAGTGGACATTTTCTCGGCGTCCTCGTCCGGAACCTCGATGCCGAAGGCCTCCTCGAACGCCATCACCAGCTCCACCTGGTCCAGAGAATCCGCCCCCAAATCGTCCACGAACGACGCCGTCGGCGTCACTTCCGCTTCATCCACGCCGAGCTGCTCGACGATGATTTGCTTGACGCGCTCTTCCACGCTTGGCATGCGTTTCCTCCGCCCCCTCTAACGTTGGTTCTGGCGCTGCGCTTCGTCCGGCCGATGCGCCACCGGCCCTGTTTTGCTGCTTCCGAAGAACCTGCCCATTCTATGCAGCCCCCTCGGCAAGGTCAACTTTTGGCGCTGAATAAGCGCCTGCCTTTCGCTCACGCGGAATACATTCCTCCGTTCACGTCCAGCACATGGCCGGTGATGTAGGCGGCTTCGTCGCTCGCGAGGAAAACGACGGCGGCGGCGACGTCACGGCCCGTTCCCATCCGCCCGAGCGGGATGCGCGTCTTCAGCTCCTCCTTCACCTTGTCGGAGAGCACGGCGGTCATCGGCGTTTCGATGAAGCCGGGAGCGACGGCGTTCACGGTGATGTTGCGCGAGGCTACTTCCATCGCGATCGCTTTGGTCAAGCCGACCAGGCCGCCCTTGGAAGCCACGTAGTTGACCTGCCCGGCGTTGCCCGATTCCGCCACCACCGACGAAATGTTGATGATGCGCCCGGACTTCTGGCGCAACATCGGTGAAAGCGCCTGCTGGATGCACAGGTGCGCCCCGGTGAGGTTCGTGCGCAGCACCGCCTCCCAATCCTCCAGCTTCATGCGCAGGGCCAGGGCGTCTCGCGTGACGGCGGCGTTGTTGACAAGGATGTCCAGCCGGCCGAAGCGTTCCAGCACTTGCTTGAAGCCCGCTTTCACCTGCTCAGGCTCGGCCACGTCCATCGTGATAGCGAGAGCCTCTCCTCCGGCGGCGGCAATTTCGGCGGCCAGCGCCGCGAGCTTGTCGGCGCTTCGCGCGGCCAAAGCGACCTTGGCTCCCGCCTGCGCCAGGGCCAGCGCGGTGTCGCGCCCGATGCCCTGCGACGCCCCCGTAACCAGCGCCACCTTGTCCTTCAAACCGAACATGCTCTTCGCCGCCTATCCCTGGCCGATTTTCTCTAGCGCCGCGTTCAAGCTCTTGTCGTCTTCGACGTTGAGCGCCTGCACCGAGCGCTCGATTTGCCGCAGCAGCCCGGTAAGCACGCGGCCCGGCCCCACCTCGACGAACGTGGTCACACCTTCATCGATCAGCAAGCGAACGGATTCCTCCCACCGCACGGGCTGCGTGACCTGTCGAATCAGCGCGTCGCGGGCTTCTTCTCCGGTGGTAATCGTGTCCGCATCCACGTTGGTCACCAGCGGCATCTGCAAAGGCCCGAAGCTCGTCTCGCGCAGGTCTTTTTCCAAACGCTCTTGCGCAGGCTGCATCATGGCGGAATGAAACGGCGCGGAAACAGCCAGCATCACCGCCCGCTTGGCGCCCAGCTGCGAAGCGATCTCCACCGCGCGCTTCACGGCCGCCGCGCTTCCGGAGATGACTGTCTGCTCCGGCGAATTGAGATTGGCGGGAGAGCAGATCTCGCCCTCGGCCGCACGCTTGCAAGCATCGGCTACAACAGCATGAGAAAGCCCCAGGATCGCGGCCATGGCCCCCTGCCCGGCGGGCACGGCTTCCTGCATGTACGTGCCGCGCTTGCGCACAAGCTTGACCGCGTCGGTAAAGACCAGCGAGCCGGCCGCTACCAGCGCCGAGTATTCGCCCAGGCTGTGCCCGGCGACGAAGTCCGGCCGCACGCCCTTTTCGGCAAGAGCCTGGAACGCCGCGACGGAGCACGTAAGAATCGCCGGCTGGGTGTTGGCCGTCAGCTTCAGTTCGTCTTCCGTGCCTGAGAAACAAATACGGGAAACGGAGGTCTGTAAGGCCGCATCGGCTTCTTCGAAAACGCGTTTCGACGAAGAGAATTTCTCCGCCAGCTCCCGACCCATGCCGGAGTACTGCGAGGCTTGGCCCGGAAATAAGAATGCAGTTTTGCTCATGGACCTGGTGCCCTCTTCCGCCCTGTTGCTTCAGGCGCCCGCGGCCACCGCGGAAAGCCCCCGTTCGATCTTTTCATTGGTGCGCGCCCGGGAGAGACCGGCGGCCACGCGAATGGCGTTCATGATTGCCTTGGCGTTCGACCGCCCGTGGCCGATCACGCAAACTCCGCGCAAACCCAGCAGCGGTGCTCCACCATATTCGGTGTAGTCGATGCGTTTGCGCAAGCCGCGCAGCGCGCTTCGCGAAAAGAGAAAACCGAGCTGCGAAGCCAGCGAGCTGCGAATGGACTTCTTGAGCAAAAAGAAAATCTGCAGGGCCAACCCCTCGCAAACTTTCAGCGCGATGTTGCCCACGAAGCCGTCGCAAACAATCACATCCACCTTCCCCGAGAAGATGTCCCCGCCCTCCACGTTGCCGACGAACTCAAGGTCGGTGCCCTTGAGCCGCTCGTGCACCGCCCGCGTCAACTCGTTGCCTTTGATCTGCTCCTCTCCGATGGAGAGCAGCCCGACCCGCGGCTTGCGGCTGCCGAACGTCGCGCGGTAGTAAATCTCTCCCATGATCGCGAACTGCTCCAGGTGCTCCGGTTTGGAATCCACGTTGGCCCCCACGTCGAGCAGAACCGAAACGCCGCCTCTCGCGTTGGGGAACGGCGCCGCCAAAGCCATGCGGTCCACCGACGGAAGCGTGCCCAGCGTGAAACGCGCCACGGTCATAACCGCGCCGGTGTTCCCAGCGCTGACCATCGCGTCGGCCTTGCCGTCGCGTACCAGCCGCGCCGCCACGTGCACGGTGCTGTCCTTCTTCCGGCGAAACGCTTGCGCGGGATGATCGTGCATCGTAATCACTTCGCTGGCTGCGGCAATCTCAACGGGCAGGCTCGGATTGGCCAGCTTGGCCAGCTCCGCGCGTACCACGGCGGGCGGACCAGTCAGAATCACCCGCACGCCCAGCTCCTTCGCCGCCAGCACGCTGCCCGCGATTTCGGGATAGGGTGCGTTGTCCCCGCCCATAGCGTCGACTGCGACTGTGATCATGAAAGCTGAACTCCGGCGCCCCCGCCGCGGGCGCTGCGGGGCCGGTCTATGCAGAAGTGTCCTGGACCTCGCGGCCTTTGTAGTAGCCGCAATGCGGGCACGCCCGGTGGGGCTGCTTTCTCTCGTGGCACTGAGGGCACTCCGCGAGGGCGGGCATTGTCAGATGGTCATGAGCCCGGCGCTTGTTCTTGCGCGCCTTGGAATGCCTGCGCTTTGGATTCGGCATGGTACTCCTCGAGGTCCCGTGGTAAGCGGGACGGATTTTAGGGGCTTTCGCCCCCCCAACTCTACTGTTTTTTCAACCAGTCCTGCTTGAGGCGCGCGAGGGGAGCCAATCGCGGGTCCGTCCCGTGAGTTTCACAACGGCAACCTTCGTGGTTCAAGTTCGCGCCGCAGTTGGGACACAACCCGCGGCAATCCGTGCGGCAAATAGCCTTCATCGGGAGAGCCAGAAGCACCTGCTCACTGAGCACATCGGCCAGAAACAGCCCTTCGCCTTGAAAAAAACCGATCTCCGTGTCGTCGGCCTTCAAGCGCTCTTCTTCGTGCTTGCCCGTCTTTGGGAGCGGGCTGTAGAGCAGGTCGAACTGCCGGTGAACGTCTTCGACGACGGGTTCGAGGCAGCGCGCGCACGAAAGCTCGATCTTCGTTTCAATCGAACCCTCCACGCGAATCTGTCCGTCGATCAGCTCGGCCGTCGCGACCACCTGCAGCGGAGCAACCTGTTTCAGGTCCGGCGTCCGGTAGTCAATGCTGCCCGGAGCATACGTCTTCCGGATGTTCAGCTTGCGCACCGCCAGGTCTTTTGCGTCCAGGAACATTCCTTCTCCGTCCCCTGCGCTTCCGCTCATGCTTCATCATTATCGAGGCCGCTGCCTCGCCAAGTCAAGAAAACCGGGCACAAAACGCGGACTTTGTTTCCTGTGCGCATCGGGCGCTGCGACGCTGCGCGCCTCCTGTGTACGCTTAGGGCAAGACCTCTTGGCCCCCTTCCGGCGGCCAGAGTTAGTATCTTGCGCAGAGGAGCCGTCTATTCCTTCTCTCCTGCAAGCCCGGAGTCGCGTCTCGCGCCTTCGCTCGGCGTTCCTGTTTGTGACCCTTGGCGCCTCGTGTTTTTGCGGAGCACTCCCGGCGAACGCGCAAGGCGTCGCCGAAGCCTCACGGCAGGAAAAGGCCCGCAAGGCGGCTCGGCCCAGGCACCCCGGCCACGTTTACACGAACGACGACTTGAAACGCGCGCAGATTCTGACTCCGGAAGACCGCGCGAAGGCCGCGGCGCGAAAGCAGGATCCCCCGGCCCCAGCGATGATTCCTCCCGCGCAATTCTTTGACGCCGCAAACAGTTCCCCTCGTGAACCCCTTGCGGAGACCGCGCGTCGTTATCGCCGGCAGAAAGAACTGCGTCAGGCGGAGCAAGCTCTGCGTACGCAGCCCAGCCTTCCGTTGCGCATGGACATCCCGCAGCCTCTGGCCGCGCCGCTGCCTGCGAAACCCTCGCCGGCCGCCATGCGGCCCATCGCACCGAGCAGGCCGACCCTCCCGATTCGGCCCGCGAGACGAGATCCGTTTGCGCGCCTGCCGATTGTTCCGGAGCCAAAGGGCATCATCCCGAACCCTCCGCCAATTGTCTCTGCACCTCGCGCGCTGCCGGTCGCTCCGCGTCCCCTGCCGGTTAACCCTGCGGCCAGGCCAGCCGCGCCAGCCATGGTATCCCGCCCCGGCTCGCTGACCGTGCAGCCCGGCGACTCGCTCTGGAAACTGGCGCGCCGGCATTTCGGCCGCGGAGCGCGTTGGACGGACTTCCTCACCGCCAACGCGGGCCTCAAGAATCCCGCGCGACTCCGGCCGGGCACGATCTTGCTGATTCCTTCCGTCGCTGCTTTTTCCCCGCCATCGGTGTCCGCGGGTTTCGCGGTTCGCAGCGGCGATTCTTTGTGGAAAATCGCCAAGGAGCAGTTCGGCCGGGGCTCGGCCTGGACCTGCCTAGCCCGCGCCAACCCCGATTTGCGCGATACTGACCGCCTTTTCCCAGGTCAAACCCTCGTGATTCCCGCCTCCTGCGGTACGATCCCTTAGCTCCGTCTCTGCCAGTGCGATAATCGTCTGGCGCGCAATTGTCGCGAAAAGAGTTCTTTGCTTGCCAGAACTGCCGGACATCACCGTCTATCTCGAGGCGCTGGAGCAGCGCATTTTGAGCCACGTGCTCGAGCGCGTTCAGGCTGCCGGGCCGTCCCTTCTTCGCACTGCTGACCCGCCGCTTGCCGAGACTGAGCACCGCAAAGTCGTGGAGTTGCGGCGCGTCGGCAAGCGTATCGCCATCGGTCTCGACAACGGCCTTTGGCTGGTCTTTCACCTCATGATTGCCGGGCGACTGCACTGGAACGAGCGCCGCAAGCATGCCGACGGCCGCCGCACGCTCGCCGCTTTCGATTTCGACTCCGGTACTGTCACCCTGACCGAGACGGGCGCAAAGAAGCGAGCTTCACTTCACGTGGTGCGAGGGGAAACCGGCGTCGCGGCGCTCGACCCGGGCGGCACAGAGGTGCTCGCCGCGGATCTAGGCGCCTTCCGCGCCGCCTTGATTTCCTCGAACCATACCCTCAAGCGCGCCCTCACCGATCCGCGCATCTTCAGTGGAATCGGCAACGCCTATTCGGATGAAATCCTGCACGCCGCCCAGCTCTCCCCGGTCACCATGACGCAGCGCCTCCGCGAAGAAGAGATCGCCCGTCTGCACGAAGCGGTGCGCGGTACGCTTACCGAATGGACGAATACGCTCCGCCGCGAGGCCGGCGGCCAATTCCCCAGGAAAGTCACGGCGTTTCGCGAAGGCATGGCCGTGCATGGCCGCTACGGCAAGCCGTGCCCGCGTTGCGGCGCGAAGGTCCAGCGCATCCGTTACGCCGCGAACGAGACAAACTACTGCGCGCACTGTCAAACCGGAGGCAGGCTCCTCGCCGATCGCGGCCTCAGCCGTCTTCTGCGAGAAGACTGGCCACGTTCTCTCGAAGACATGGAGGAGCGCCTGTCGGGCGCTCGCGCGGCAGCGCGGCGCTAAACCACCGCGGCCCGGGGTTATAATCCGGAGCGATCATGCCGCTAGCTCCTGCAACAAGACTTGGGCCGTATGAAATTCTGGTTCCGCTAGGCGCGGGCGGAATGGGCGAGGTTTACCGGGCGCGCGACACGCGGCTGGATCGCTCCGTGGCAATCAAAATCCTGCCGACGCAGTGCTCCGCCGATCCGGGCCGCAAGCAACGCTTCGAGCGCGAAGCGAAGGCAATTTCCTCGCTGAATCATCCAAACATTTGCATCCTGCACGACATCGGGCACCAGGACGGGATCGATTACCTCGTGATGGAGTACTTGCAGGGAGAACCTCTCAGCGAGCGCCTGGCGACGGGCCCCCTGCCAGAAGATCAGGCCCTGCAAACGGCGATGGAAATCGCGGACGCGCTGCGGGCCGCCCACGCTCAGGGGATCATCCATCGGGACCTCAAGCCCGGCAACATCATGCTGACCGCGTCGGGAGCCAAGCTGATGGATTTCGGCCTGGCCAGGCTGTCGGTGGAGGAGGCCGGGGCGGCGGGACGCGATTCTCTAACGGTGTCGCACACGCGAACCGGGGTCGCGGGAACCGCGGCATACATGTCGCCTGAACAGGCTCGAGCCGAAGCGATTGATGGGCGCTCGGACATCTTCTCGTTCG
>DASPOW010000004.1:0-2696 GCA_035625855.1 Candidatus Methylomirabilota bacterium
GACAAGGAAGGCCAGAAGCGCACCAGCTTCGAGATTGTCGCCAACAATTTCCGCATGCTCGGCGGACGCGCGGAAGGCGCGATGAGCGCTTCCGCCGGTGCCGGTGCCGGTCCCGGAGCCGACGCGGAGAGCCAAGTCGTCCCCGGCGACGAGCACCCCAGCGGCGGCGCCGAAGTCACCGACGAAGACATCCCCTTCTAGGCCTCTGCTTTAAGCCCAGGCTCCCTGCGTGGCCGCGCTGAATTCTCCACAGCTTTTCCACAGCCGCCCCCTCGACTCCTCAGGCCTCTTCCCTTTTGACTTTCCGCTCTTTCCCCGCAACAATCGCCCCATGCCCTATACGAATCGCCAATGGAAGCTCACTCGCCGCCCTAGCGGCATGGTCTCCCGGGATGACTTCGATCTCGCAACGGTGACCATTCCCGACCTTGCAGACGGCCAGGCTGTCGCCCGCGTCCGCTACCTCTCCATCGATCCCACCATGCGCATCTGGATGGCAGACATTCCGCAGTACATGCCGCCGGTCGCTCTCGGCGAAGTGATGCGCTCGTTTGGCATCGCGGAGGTCCTCGAGTCTCGCAATCCCAATTTCAAGAAAGGCGACAAGCTGCTTGGTTTCACCGGCCTCCAGGAATACATCGTTGTGGATGGCCAGGAAAAGCGCCCCTTCCAGAAGGTCCCGTCCATTCCTTTTGTTTCCGACTCCGCTTTTCTGGGCGTCCTCGGCCTGAACGGTCTTACCGCGTACTTCGGCATGATGGACATTGCCAAGCCGCAAAAAGGCGAGACTCTGGTCGTCTCCGCGGCGGCCGGAGCCACCGGCAGCATCGTGGGCCAAATCGGGAAGATTCACGGTTGCCGCGTGGTGGGAATCGCCGGCGGAGAAGAAAAGTGCCGCTGGCTGCTGGACGACCTCGGGTTCGACGCCGCGGTCAACTACAAGCAGCCTGACTGGAAGGAAAAGCTCGCGGCTGCCACGCCCAAGGGCGTTGACATCGACTTCGAAAACGTCGGCGGCGAAATCATGAATGCCGTGCTGGATCGCATGAACCTGTTCGGCCGGGTGGTCGTGTGCGGTCTCATCTCCGGCTACAACCGCCAGGACCCGGGTCTCGCCAGCTTCGCCACGATTCTCATCAAGCGCCTGCGCGTGCAGGGCTTCATCCTGCTCGACTACGCGCCGCGGTTCATGGAAGCCGCCACCGAACTCGGGAAATGGAAAATGTTCGGCAAACTCAAGGACCGCGAAACCGTTGTGGAAGGCTTCGAGAAGGCGCTGGACGCCATCAACATGCTTTTCACCGGCGCCAACATCGGCAAGACGATTGTCAAGCTTTGACGCCCGCGCTTAGGCCGGGCGTCCGGCGCCTAGTGCCGCCCGGGCTTCATTGATCGCCCCGCGGCCGCCGCGGCGCGCTGCCTGCCCTCCCGCGTGGCCCACTCTCCGGTTCGTGCAATCAGTTCCACGCCGATGGCGAACGAGCGTTCGTCGCGCGGCTGGCAATAAACGACGCGCGCCCTCGAACGAAGCGTGCCCCACAGCGAGCGCACATTGATCCGCTCGTTGGGCCTCCAGTGCCTTGTTGTCACGATACGCGCGCCGTGGGGACTGACGTTCTCGGTGACCCCCTCTTCCGCGGGGGTGCGCACATTCAAACTTGCCAGATCCACCTTCACCTGTGTCGAAGTGCGCCTCTCCATGCGCCGCGACGCAGCTTCCATACCTCACCCCGATGCTTTCTGGCTGGGAGTCGAAGAGTTGCCGCCGGAGGGTGGCGGCACGTCCATCCTTATGCTCCGAGCCGCGAAAGAGGTCAATAGTACTAAACCCCTTTTCACGTCAAGTCAACGGCCGGCTCGGTCCCCGGGCTTCAACCCTTCGCCAAAGAAAAAGTCCCGCTCGCCCTCAATCCGGGGCTGCGTGCGCTTTCGTTGGTCGGAAAGCCGGCAGGAAGGCGGGAGAACTCAAGCGCCTTACTGATTCCGTTGCCGGCGTTCTTCGTCGAGCCGCTTCAGGAACTCCTCAAACCGGGGCTTTTGGTCCGGAGTGAGGATGGCGCGGATCTGCGCCCGCCCTTCTTCTCGCGCGGCATTGATTTGCGGCTCGATTTGAAGGCGAATGCCTTTGTACTGGGCTTGCACCTTCGTCAGGATCTGGTCCAGCGAGGCCCGCTGCTCTCCCGTGAGGTGCAGCTCCTGGTCGAATCGCTCCAGCATGTGCGCGCGGCGCGCCGCTTCCGTATCCGGAGCTGCTGCGGAGGTGCTGCCGTGTCTGTAGAACCCGTAGCCCAGCGTCCCGCCCAACCCGACGCCGAGAAGAAACACCACCGCAAGCCAGACTGCGGCTTTGCGCGTTGCCGATCCGCCGTTCATGGCTCCATCCCCACGATACTCGCAAGAACTTCATCGTGTGTTGCCGGCGTCGGCGGCTCGAGGCTCGTCACCTGCTCCGCCGAAACTGCCGGGCTGCTCGGTTGGGTCCGCGTTTGATAAACCCAGGTGGTCGCCAGCAGGATCGCCAGCGCTGAGGCCCATGCAAGTCGCGCCGCCAACGCAGGCAGGGCGAACCATGGGCTCGCGCTGGCCGGCGTGCCACGCTCCGCCTCCAGGACCGAAATGGCCCGCATCACTCGCACCGTAAAAGCGTCTCCGGAAGCCTCCATCGGGCTTTTCGTCCCGATCAGCATCCCCCGGAC
>DASPOW010000005.1:0-2264 GCA_035625855.1 Candidatus Methylomirabilota bacterium
CGGAACGGAAGAGCAGAAGAAGAAGTACCTCCCGAAACTGGCCACCGGCGAGTGGATCGCTGCTTACGCCCTTTCCGAGCCGCAGGCCGGTTCGGACTCGCAGAACTCCCTGACCCGCGCCGTGCTCTCGCCGGACGGCAAGAACTGGATCCTCAATGGACAGAAGATGTGGATCACGAACGGCGGATTTGCCGACGTGTACATCGTGTTCGCGAAGGTCGACGGGGAGAAGTTTTCCGCGTTCATCGTGGAGCGGACCTTCCCCGGTTTCAAGCCCGGCCCGGAAGAGCACAAGATGGGCATCCACGGCAGCTCGACGACGCCGATCTTTATGGAGAACTGCGTCGTGCCGAAGGAAAACCTCTTGCACGAAATCGGCCGCGGCCACATCGTCGCTTTCAACATTCTGAATTCCGGCCGTTTCACGCTGGGCGCCTCGTGCGTTGGCGGAGCCAAGAACGTTCTCGTCATTGCCTCCCGCTACACGAAGGAACGCAAAGCCTTCGGAAAAGAGATTGGGCAGTTCGGCCTGATGAAGGAAAAGCTCGCCGAGATGACGCTGCGCCTTTTTGCCGTTGAGTCCATGGTTTACCGGACTGCGGGAAACATCGAGGCAATGTCCGCGGCGGGCGGCGGCACCGACAAGACACAGCAAACGATGAGGGTGCTTGAGGAATACGCCATCGAAAGTTCCATCGCCAAAGTGTACGGCAGCGAGATGCTGGGCTACGTCGTGGACGAAGCGGTGCAGATCTTTGGCGGTTACGGCTTCCACGAGGAATACCCGGTGTGCCGAGCCTACCGCGACAGCCGCGTGAACCGCATTTTCGAGGGCACGAACGAAATCAATCGCATGCTCATCGTGCAGATGCTGATGAAGCGCGCCATGGGTGGTCAGTTGCCGCTCATCCCGGCGGCGATGAAGCTGGCCGACGAGGTTCTCGCGGGTCCGTCGATGGAAGAAACGCCGGAGGGCGTCCTCGCGGAAGAAACGCGGGTTGTGGCGAACTGCAAGAAGATGTTCCTTCAGGCCGCCGGCGGCGCCGTGCAGAAATACCGTGAGAAACTCGGCGAAGAGCAGGAGTTGATCGCCGCGCTGGCCAATGTCGTAATGGAAATTTACGCCATGGAGTCCATGCTGCTGCGGACGCAGAAGGCAGTAGCGGCGCGCGGCGAAGCCTCCGTCGGAACCATGGTGGACGCCGTACGCGCCTTCGTGTCCGATGCCGCGGATCGCGTTGAGCGTGAAGCGCGCCACGCTCTTGCCGCCGTGCATGACGGAGACATGCTCATTACCCAGATGGCCGTGATGAGGCGCTTCGCGAAGCGCGCGCCGGTCAACACCATCGCGCTGCGGCGCAACGTTGCCGCCGCCGTCCAGTCCACCGACAAGTACCCCTTCGAGGGGCGATAAGACCTCCTTCGAAAGGCGTCAGGACACGCACGCAAAAAAGGCGCCCGCTGTGTAGCGAAGACGGGGCCAGCATGCCGCGCAGTGCCCACCCGTCCGAAAGCACGCAGGGCGTAGCCCCCTGAAAGAATGAAACCAATGCGCGCCTGGGGCAGTAATAGAGACTAGGGGCCAGCAGGGGCTGACGAGGCACTCCGGATCAGGTGAAGCCTCAAGTCTCTGCACTTAGGAGGCGCCTTGCTTGGCAAACACAAACATGATGAGCACGGCAAGCCGGGTACTGCAGGGTCGAACCAAACAAGCACAAGCTACGGGAACGGCTGGATTGCGCTTTGCGCTGCGCTGGCCCTGCATGTGGCGGACGAAGCGCTTACCAGCTTCCTTTCTGTGTACAACCCCACGGTGGCGGCGATGCGCGAGCGATTCTCCTGGTTTCCCATGCCGGTTTTCCGGTTTCAGGACTGGCTCATCGGGCTGGTTTTTGCGGTTGTACTTCTCTTTGCGCTGTCGCCGTTTGCGTTTAGCGGGTCGCGCATTTTGAGGCCCCTGGCGTATTTCTTCGCCGTGATGATGATTCTCAATGGGTTGGGACACACGCTCGGAACGATCTTTGGCCGGACCGTTGCGTCTGTGCGATTTGCGCGGCCCATGCCCGGGTTCTATTCGTCACCGGCCTTGCTGGCGGCCGCCATCTGGCTTTTGCTGGAGCTCAGGCGAACAGTTCCAAAGGCCACCAAAATCTAGCGGAGAAACGGGACCGCAAAATCACGGCGGAAAGTCCGTCGTGGTATCGTTTGGCTTCGGAAAGAGGTTGATGAGACCGGTTGGGCCAATTCTGACGGCGGAGCTGTTC
>DASPOW010000006.1:0-4080 GCA_035625855.1 Candidatus Methylomirabilota bacterium
TCCCTCAACGCCCCCGACCGCTTGCGCTTCGACTTTTCGCACTACGCCCACGTCGATCCCGAAGAGCTGCGCGACATCGAGCAGCAGGTCAACGAAGAGATTCGCCTCAACGCCGCACTTGAAACCAGCGTCACCTCGCTCGAAGACGCGCTCAATTCCGGCGCGCTGGCCTTCTTCGGCGACAAGTACCCGGAGCACAACGTCCGCGTCGTCACCATCCCGGACCCGCAGGCGCCCCGCGGCTTCTACTCGAAAGAGCTTTGCGGCGGCACGCACGTCCACCGCTCCGGCGACATCGGCGTCTTCAAGATCACCGGCGAGCAGTCCGTCGCCGCGGGCGTGCGCCGCATCGAGGCCGTCACCGGCACCGGCGCGCTCGACCGCTTCCAATCCGCGGCCGCGCACCTGGCGCAGCTTTCCCGCAGCTTGAACGTCGGCGAGGACGCCCTTCAGGCCACCCTCGAAAAACTGTCCCAGACGGTCCGGCAGCTCGAAAAGCAGCTCCAGGCGCAGAAGCAAAAAGGTGCCCTTTCGCTCCTCGACGACTTGGCAGCCCAGGCCGAAACGGTCAAGGGGGTTAAGGTTGTGGCCGCCGAAGTTGCGGGCGTGGACCGGGAAGGCATGCGCCAGTTGGTGGATAGCCTCCGCCAGAAACTGGGCTCCGCGGTAGTCGCCCTGGGCACCGCCGAAGACTCGAAAGTCGCTCTAATCACAGGGGTTACGAAGGACCTGACCGCCAAGGTCCACGCCGGGAAGCTCATCCAGGAGCTGGCCAAACAAGTCGGGGGTTCCGGGGGTGGAAGGCCCGATCTGGCGGAGGCTGGCGGAAAGGACACAAAGGCCCTAAAAAGTGCCTTGCGGACTATTCCCTCCCTCGTGAGCCAGCTACTATAGTCGAGGTGCCAGAAATGTGTCCGGCGGGACACAGTCTCCCGCCTTTGAAGTGGTGTAAAATCCCGAGCCTTCCCCGAGGCGCATGAACAAACGGATTGCAGCGGCGGCTTGCATCGTCCTGGGAGCGCTGGCTTTATTCGCGGCTACCGCCAGCGCTCAGATCGCCACGGTTACGGACAACGCCGGGCGGAAGCTGTTCATCAACGACAACCCGCCCGTGCTCGTCAAACCGGTTGTCGCGAAGGCGCGGACGGGCATCTATCTACCGGCGGACGCTTCGCTCAGCGGGCGCCTTCGGCCGGCCGTCCACGCGGACCCGGATAGCGTGGACCGTATCGTGATGGAAGCCGCGGAGAAGCACCACGTGGATCCGGCGCTGATCCGCGCGGTGATTGAGACCGAGTCCGGGTGGAACGTCGGGGCGGTATCGCGGCGCGGCGCGGCGGGACTCATGCAGTTGCATCCCGCGACGGCGCAGCGGCTGGGCGTCCACGATATCTTCAACCCGCAGCAGAACATCGATGCGGGCGCGCGTTACTTGAGGGCGTTGCTGGAACGATACAATGGCAACTTGGACCTTGCGCTTGCGGCGTACAATGCGGGGGAGGGCGCCGTGGACCGCCACGGCGGAATTCCTCCGTTCCGTGAGACACGGAACTACGTCCAAAAGGTCCAGAATGCCTATCTCCGCCCCGGCTCCGGACGTCTTGACAGCCCCTGGGGCGCGGTGCGCGCGATTCGCAAGGAAACGGACTCTCAGGGCCGCACCGTCTTCACCAACGACTGATCGTTCCCCTGCTGTTCCCCCGTCCCGCGCAGGTTTGTTTTTCGCCGCGTTCTTCGCCGCCGCTTCGCTGTGTTTTGCCTCGCCTGCCCATCCGGCAACGCAGAAGAACGCCGCCAAACTCCAGGCGGCCCAAACGCAGTTCGCCGCCGCCGTCGCGGAGAGAGCCGCCCTGGACAACAAGGCTCCCGCGGATCGGACCCTGGCGGACTACAAGCGCGTCGTCTCCGCCTACCGCCGCGTATCGCTGACCACGCCCAAGGCGCCGGAGGTGCCCGAGGCGTTCTTCGCCATCGGCGAACTGAGCACCGAAATGGGCGACCGCTTCGGGCGGCCTTACTACCAGGCCGCGGTTGACGCGTATCAGTTTCTGGTTCGCGAGTATCCCGGGAACCCGCACCGCCAGGAGGTTTTTCTGCGCATGGGGCAGCTTCAGAAAGACCGCCTGGGCGATCCGGCGCTGGCCGCGAAGACGTTCGAGCAGTATCTGAAGCTCTTTCCGCGTTCGCCGCACAAGCGCGAGGTGCAGGCCGCGCTGGCCGAGCTTGCCTTGCTCCAGAGCGGTGACGATGGCGGCGCCGCGGAAGACGCCAAGGCCGCGGTTGCGGCCCGGCGGCCCGATCCCCCGGCGGCGACCGAGCCCACGGGCGCGCTGCCGCATCTGAAAAGAGTTTCCGCGGCGGCCGGCGCGGACTCGACGCGCGTGATCCTGGAGCTCGACCGCAAAACGACGTACGTTTCGGCGCGAATCCAGAATCCGGAGAGGATTTACTTTGACTTTCAGGCCGCGCGGCTTTCGGCGCAGGTGGCGCGGCGCCGCATTCCGGCAACGGGCGAACTGCTCAAGTCGGTGCGCGTCGGACAAAACGAAGCGGGCACGGTTCGCCTGGTTCTGGAAATCGCCGGCGTGGCGGACTACAGCGCCGCTCTCGTGGACAATCCGCCGCGGCTCGTTGTGGATTTATTCCCGGCGAAACTCGCGCAGCGCGCGCCGAAGCAGCCCGAACGCGACGCGGGAACCGCGGTCGCTTCCGCAGCGACTCAACCCGCCACGAACTCGGCGGCAAAACCCGGCAGCAAGCCTTTTGTCGGGCCTCTTCCGCCCGATCCGCCGCGCGTGAACAACACCTCGCTTACCCGCACCGCTTCGGGCGCTCCGCGCAGCAACCCGGGCAGCTTGCCGTCCCCCACGCGCGACGGCCAGTCCACATTGACGCGAACTTTGGGTTTGAAAATCGGGCGAATCGTGATTGACCCGGGCCACGGCGGACATGACACCGGCACAATCGGTCCCACGGGCCTCGCGGAGAAAGATCTTTGCCTCGACGTGGCGATTCGCCTGGGCAAGATTCTGGAGGAGCGGCTGCCCGGGGCGGAGATCGTCTACACGCGCACGGAGGACACATTTGTTCCTCTCGAGCGCCGCACCGAAATCGCCAACGAAACCAAGGCCGACTTGTTTATCTCCATCCACGCGAACTCCAGCCCCAGCCAGGATGCGCGCGGGATCGAGACCTACTACCTGAATCTTAAAGGCACGCCGGAAGCGATGGACGTGGCCGCGCGCGAAAATGCCACGGCGAACGTCGGGGTCCACGACCTGGAAGACCTGGTGAAGAAAATCGCGCGCACCGAAAAAATCGACGAGTCCCGCGAGTTCGCGCGCGACATTCAGGAATCGCTCTCCAAGCGCATCCAAAAGAGCTCCCGCTCGGTGAAGAACCGCGGCGTGCGCAAAGCGCCCTTTGTCGTGCTCATCGGCGCGGACATGCCTTCCATCCTCACGGAGATCTCTTTCCTGAGCAATCCGGCCGACGAACAGCTCCTGAAGAAGCCCGAATACCGCCAGCGCGTCGCCGAGGGCCTGTACCAGGGCGTCGCCAGCTACCTGCAAAGCCTCAACAGCATGACCTACAACCTGCCTTCGCGTCCGCTCTCCGGGCGCTCCTCCTCCGGCTCGCTTGCGGTTGAACAATCGCGCAACCAACAGTAGTCTGTTGGTGTCTAAGAAAGGGACAGGGATGAGGCGTTTTCTTTTTTTCGCGGTGGTCTGCGGGCTGTGGCTTGCGCCGGAGCTTTCCGCGCAGCAACGCCTGCCGGAGCGTTTCGGCGGATGGTCCGCTTCGCAAGCGCCGGTTCAGGCCGCTCCCGACGTCGCCAGCAAGCAGCCCGCGGAAGCCGCGGCGGTTCTTTCCGAAGCCGGCATGGTGCAAGTAATCCGGCGGGGTTACGCGAACGGCGCGCACGCGTTGACGCTGACCCTCTACCAAATGCGTGATTCGAGCGCGGCGCTGGCGGCCTTCGGCTACCTGCGGGCGCCGGAAATGGTTCCGAGCGACCTGGGCCTCGCCGCGGCCGTCTCGCGCGACCGCGCGGTCATTCTCTCGGGCAGCGCCGTGGTT
>DASPOW010000007.1:0-5096 GCA_035625855.1 Candidatus Methylomirabilota bacterium
CCATCTTTGGCTTCATGCTACTGATGATGGTGCGGGAGCGAAGCGCGAAGTCCAAGCAAGAGGGCGGGCCGGCGCCGGACACAAAAAAGCCGGAGGCGTCCCAGGGCAGTTAGGCGGCGTTCCTTCGCGGCGCACGACCCTCACCCACCATGTTCTCCCAAGCCGCCCTCAACGCAACCCTTAACGGTTCGAGCGCCGTTCTCCTCCTGGCCGGGTACGGGTTCATCCGGCGCCGGCGGATCGCCGCCCACAAAGCCTGCATGATTTCCGCGTTCGCCGTGTCCGTCGCGTTTTTGGTGTCCTATTTGGTTTACCATGCCCGAGTCGGCAGCGTTCATTTTGCGGGGCAGGGAAACATCCGTTTGTTTTACTTCGCATTGCTGACCTCTCACACCGTCCTGGCGGTGGTGGTGCTGCCTCTGGCTATTGTCACCTTGCGGCGGGCGTGGAAAGGGCAGTTTGACCGGCACCGCGGCATCGCGCGCTGGACGTTTCCGGTGTGGCTCTACGTCAGCGTGACGGGCGTGCTGGTCTATCTTCTCCTGTATCACCTGTACGCCCCGCGCCTCTCATGAGTGATCAGCCACAAAGAACGGAAGCCACGTTGCCCGGCGGCAATGGACAGCCCGCTAAACCGGGGCTCCCGCGGCGCTGGCTGCTGCTGATCCTGGTTCTTGCTTTCCTGTTCGTGCTCATGCCCTTTTTGTTCTGGCGCGCCACGTGGTTTGGGCGCCCCTTGAGCGATGAAGAGATCGCGCGCGACCTTGCCGACACCCAGCACCCGCGCAAAGCGCAACACGCGCTCTCGCAAGTAGCGGACCGCATGTTGAGCCGCGAGCCCGGTGTGGCGGCATCGGCACGGCGATGGTATCCGCAGGTAATCGCCCTGGCGGGAAGCCCGCACGCCGCGCTGCGCACGACGGCCGCGTGGGTCATGGGCCAAGACAACCGCGAAGCCCCCTTCCACGCGGCGCTGCTGCGTCTGCTGCAGGACACAGATCCCATGGTCCGGCGGAACGCTGCGCTGGCGCTGGTTCGCTTCGGCGACGACGCAGGGCGGGAGGTCATTCGCGGATTGCTCCAGCCGTACGGTGAGCCGGCGCCGGCCGGCGGGGTGCTGCGCCAGCGCCTCAAGCCGGGAGACACCGTGAACCCGGGAACGCTTCTGGCGCGAGTCGAAGCCGGCGGGAGCAGGGTAGAAATGCGCGCAACCGTTCCGGGCACATTGTCGCGCTGGCTGGTCAGCGACGGCGCCAACGTGGCCTCTGGAACTCCGGTCGCGGCCATCGATCCGAGTCCCGAGGAGCAATGGGAAGCCCTTCGCGCGCTTTATTTCATCGGCAGAGCGGAGGACCTGCCGCTTGTAGACCCCCTGGCAGCGGGCCGGTCCGACGTCGGAGACGCCATTCGCAAGCAGGCGCAGCTGACGGCGCGGTCAATTCGCGCGCGTTTCCCCAAGTAAGAGAAAAGAAGAGGTGCGGCCTCAGGTGCCGTAGCGACGGAAGTGTTGCGTGTTGGGCGGAATCAGCGCGCCGGTTTGCGCGGAGCGCGTTGCCTGGCGCGTGCCGGCCTTGGGAAAAACGATGTGCCAGAAGTCCGTCTCGGGAAACGCGAAGCCCACGCCCACGTACCGGTGGACAATGCCTTTGGGTTCCCGCCGGTCCTTCACCGACGTGACAAAACACCTCGCCGTTTCGGAGGTCCATTCGTTCGTCAGCAGCAAAGGCTCGCCGGGCATCACCGGGGCATCCAGCAGGAGCAGCGCGCCGTCGCCTCCGACCTTTTGCGTGCAGCTCGGGTAACTGACCGTCTCACCGTTGCTGATCCTGGCCTGAACGCGAAGCGGGATTTCCAGCGAGACGCGTAGGGTCCGACGGCGTTCGGCACGGCGAAGCGGCTGCATGGCTCACCCTCGAGAACAGAACTCCGAGAAGGGCGACTAGCATGCCACGGGCGGGACTACCAGGCAAGGGCGATTCAGTTACAATTTGAGATAGACAGGATGAATTAGTAGGTCTAGTACGGGAGCGTGCCGAAGGTCGCCTCGAACTCAGCGAGGGAGACCATGTCAATAGCGTCCCATGGGCAGCCTTCCAGAAAGGCGCCGTCAGGTCCCTTGCTGGTGCAGAGCTTGCAACCGATACAAAGCAAAGGATCTACCTCGATCCGGCCGAACGGCGGATGGCCCTCGTCGGGCACCCAATACATGCAGTCCTCGACAGGGCAATAGTCCACGCAGGCCGGCGATCCGGCGCAACCCGTGCAATTCTCCTCGATAACCGCGACGATGTGCGGCTTGCGCTTCCGCCGCTCGGACTTCTGCCCGGTCGAGCGCGGAGAGCGCTTCTCGACCTTTCCGGCGGCAAAATCCTCAAGCGAAGGCAGCGTAACAGCCAAAGGGAACCCCCCGTAGAGCCGTTCTTTTCTTGCAGCTCTATTCTTTTCGACCAGGGCATTCCTGTCAATGGCTATCCGACTTGCTGCGAACAGGGCATCAGCTTAAGGGCAGGGCCGCGATGACGGCTTCGGTGAACTCCCGGGTGCCGGCCGAACCGCCCACGTCCCGCGTGGTGTGTTTGCCCTCGCGGTAGACCTTCTCCAGGGCGGCCTGGATCCGCCTCGCGGTCGGCTCCTCCCGCAAATGCTCGAGCATCAGCACCGCGCTCATCAGAAGCGCCGTCGGATTCGCGCGGCCCTGGCCGGCAATGTCCGGCGCAGTGCCGTGAACCGCCTCGAACATGGCGGCATGGTCGCCGATGTTCGCGCTGGGGACGACGCCCAGGCCGCCGACAAGACCCGCGGCCAGATCGCTGACGACGTCGCCGTAAAGATTGGGCAGAAGCAGTATCTCGAATTGCGCCGGGTTCAAGACGAGCTGCATGCAGGTATTGTCCACGATCAGTTCCTTGTACGCGATATTCGGGTATTTTTCGGCGACTTTACGGACCGAGCGGAGAAACAACCCGTCGGCCATTTTCATGATGTTGGCCTTGTGGATGGCGTGGATTTTCCTGCGGCCGCGGCGCACCGCGTAGTCGAACGCAAAGCGCGCGATGCGCGTGGAAGCGCGTTCCGTGATGATTTTGAGGCTTTCGACAACGCCCGGCACAACCTCGTGTTCGAGCCCGGAGTAGAGGTCCTCGGTATTCTCCCGGACGATCACGAGGTCCACGTTCTCAAAACGCGACTTCACGCCCGGCAGGTTTCTCACCGGGCGCAGATTCGCGTAGAGATCGAGCGCCTTGCGCAACGCCACGTTGACGCTCGGCGCGCCTTCCGCTACGGCTGTGGCCGTCGGGCCCTTGAGCGCGACCCCATTCCGGCGAACGGATTCGACCGCGTCTTCGGCGAGGACGGATCCGCTGCCCTGCACCGAGCGAGGCTCGAAAGACTCCCACTCGATGTCCGCACCGGCCGCGTCCAGAACTTGCTGCGTGGCCTCTGAGACTTCCGGGCCGATGCCTTCACCCGGGAAAAGTGTGACTTTGTGCTTCATAGGCGCATCCAAGAAATACCGCTGCGCATTCTATGTTATCGTTGTCCGGAAACTGAAGAGCGGAGATCCGAAGCTCTCGAACGCGAGGCATCGCCACAGAACAGAAGCGTTTGTGGGATGTGCTATAATACAGCTGCGGAAAGACGTAAGACGTCGGAGGAAAAGAGACTCCATGTTGAATCTGACCAACGGGGCTACCAGTAAGGTCAAGGAAATCATGGCTATGCAGACACCCGTGCCGACCGCCCTGCGTGTGGCGGTTGTCGGCGGAGGCTGCTCCGGTTTCCAATACCACATGGCTTTCGAGAACCAGACGAACGAGAGCGATAACGTCTACGAATTCGACGGGCTAAAGGTGCTGGTGGACCAAATGAGTTCAATGTACCTCGAGGGCGTGGAAATCGACTACATCGAGACCCTTGAAGGTGCGGGGTTCAAGTTTAACAATCCCAACGTGAAGAGCACCTGCGGCTGCGGCAGTTCGTTCAGCGTCTAAGGCGCCTGAAGGCCGTTCGGTTAAGGATTGGCCCCGGCTCGAGCCGGGGCCTTTTTTTGTGCGAGATTTGACCGGGCCGCGCGCCGGCAGCTATAGTCCACTGAACATTGTGGGTTGAGGTGATTTCGTTCGCGAGGTTTCTCATTACCGGGTGCTGGAACGCCTGGGCTCGGGCGGCATGGGCACGGTCTGGGTGGCCGAGGACCTGCTGCTGGGGCGGCGTGTCGCGCTGAAATTCCTCTCCGGCGACGTCGCCACCCGGCCGCAAGCCCTGGAGCGTTTCAAATTCGAGGCGCGCGCGGCTTCATCGCTGAACCACCCCAACATCTGCACGATCTATGAGATCGGCCAGGCCGACGGCGAGTTCTTCATTGCCATGGAACTCGTGAGTGGAGAGCCACTGGACCGCTACCTGGGCCAGCATCGCCCCGAACTGCAGGAGCTGCTTGACCTGGCCATTCAGATTGCCGACGCACTGGACGCGGCACACCAAAAAGGTCTCATCCATCGGGACATCAAACCGGCGAACATCCTCATCACGCCGCGGGGCCAGGCCAAAATCCTCGACTTCGGACTCGCCAAATTGATTGCCGCCCGCGATTCAGAAGAACGCCCGGCCAAAGAAGGCGAAACCATGGTGACCTCAGCCGTGGACCTGACTTCGCCCGGCATGGCCGTCGGCACGACGGCGTTTATGTCTCCGGAACAGGCGCGGGGCAGGGAACTCGACGCCCGCAGCGACCTCTTCTCTTTCGGGGTGGTTCTCTACGAAATGGCCACGGAGAAGCTTCCCTTCGACGGCGCCACGCCCGCGATCATCTTCGACGGAATTCTGAATCGCGCTCCGGTACCGCCCGCTGACGTCAATCCACAGGTGCCGCCGAAACTCGATGAAATCATTCGCACGGCGCTCGAAAAGGACCGCGACCTGCGTTACCAAAGCGCCGCGGAGATGCGGGCGGAACTGAAACGCCTCAAACGGGACACGAGTTCCGGCAAAGTTTCCGTCGCGAGCGCTTCGGCGGTGAAGCCTCCGGAGGTCGCCAAGCCGCGCGGCCGCGCGGCTCTTTACGCCGTCGTCGCTTCTATCGCGGTTGTGGCGGG
>DASPOW010000008.1:0-3913 GCA_035625855.1 Candidatus Methylomirabilota bacterium
TTCAACAAAGCGGAAAGGGAACTGCCGCGCGCGGAGTGGATGTGTACATTGCCTGGATGGGCGAGAAGGCCTACGCGGCTGGGCTGCGCGCGGCGCGCACGCTGCGCGAGGCGGGTTTGGCGGTCGAGCTGCCGCCCGCGGAGCAGAGATTCGGCAAAGCGCTTGGCCATGCGGACAAGCTCGGCGCAAAGCACGCATTGATCCTCGGCGAAGAGGAAGTTGCGAGCGGGCAGTGGACGCTGAAGATGCTGAGGAACGGCTTGCAGTGGAAGGTGGAGGAGGCGCAACTCCTCGCGGAGCTGCACAAAGAACCCACCGGCCATGGGCATTAGTTTCTTTGAGGAATAACGTGCTGGATTTTCTCGGCAATTTGAAGCGCACACACTATTGCGGCGAATTGCGCGCGGCGGATGACGGGCGCGAAGTCGTGGTGCTCGGCTGGGTGGCGCGGCGGCGCGACCTGGGCAACCTGTTGTTTCTTGACGTGCGCGACCGCACGGGCATTGTGCAGGCCGTTTTCAACAAGGAGACGCAGGCCGCGGCGCACGGAAAGGCGGAACGGGCGCGCGGGGAATTTGTCGTCGCCGTGGAAGGGAAGTGCGTCAAGCGGCAGAAGGCCAACCCGGAACTGGCGACGGGCGAGGTGGAGATTCTCGCGGCGAAGCTGCACATCCTGAACACCGCGAAGACGCCGCCGTTTCCCATCGAGAACGAAATCAACGCCGCCGAGGAAACGCGGTTGCGCTACCGCTACCTCGACCTGCGGCGGCCGAAGCCGCACCGCAACCTGGCGTTGCGCCACAAAATCGTGCTGGAAATCCGCAAGGCGATGGACGAGATGGGCTTTCTGGAAGTGGAAACGCCGATGCTGACGCGCTCGACGCCGGAGGGCGCGCGCGACTACCTGGTGCCCAGCCGCGTGCACCACGGGCAGTTCTACGCGCTGCCGCAATCGCCGCAGATTTTCAAGCAGATCCTGATGATTGCGGGGCTCGACCGCTATTTCCAGATCGTGAAGTGCTTCCGCGACGAGGACCTGCGCGCCGACCGCCAGCCGGAATTCACGCAGCTCGACGTGGAGATGTCTTTCCTGCGGCAGGAAGACGTGTTTGCGGTGATCGAGAAAGTGATGGTCCGGGCGTGCGCCGTGGCCGGAGTGAAGGCAACGCCGCCGTTTCCGCACATGCTCTACAAAGATGCGGTGCGGCGCTACGGCAGCGACAAGCCGGACCTGCGCTTCGGCATGGAACTGCACGACGCCACGGCGTGCTTTCCCGCGGAGGCGCGGGAGAAGCTGCAAATCGCGGGGAGCGTCTTCGCGATGGCGGCGCCG
The DNA here is from genome assembly GCA_035625855.1 of Candidatus Methylomirabilota bacterium. Taxonomy (GTDB): domain Bacteria; phylum Acidobacteriota; class Terriglobia; order Acidiferrales; family UBA7541; genus Acidiferrum. Next base: position 1,334 of record DASPOW010000008.1, read on the forward strand.
GGCGCGGCGGGATGGTCGCGCAAGCAGCTCGACGAGCTGACGGAGAGGGCGAAGGCGGCGGGAGCGCGCGGGGCGTACTTCGCGAAAGTCGCCGCGGAGGGTATCACTTCAACGGTCGAGAAGCTCCTGGGCGCGGAAAACGTGAAGAAGCTGGTTGAGGCTTGCGGCGCGAAGGCCGGCGACCTGGTCGTGGCGGTCTCGGCGAAGGAAGAAATCAAAGGCGCCGAAGCGGCGGCGCTCGTTGCGGGGCAACTGCGGTTGCAGCTTGGCGACGCGCTCGGCTTGATTGACCGCTCGCAATGGAAGTTCTGCTGGATTACGGGTTTTCCACTGTTTGAGTGGAGCGCGACGGACAAGGCTTGGGTGAGCGCGCAGCACCCGTTCACGGGGATTGTCGAAGAGGATTTGGATTTGTTGGAGCAGCCGGAGCGGCGGGGCGAGATTCGCTCGAAGGGCTACGACATTGTGCTGAACGGCTACGAGCTCGGCTCCGGGAGCATCCGGATTCACCGGCAGGACGTTCAGGAGCGGGTGTTTCGCGCGCTGGGCCTCTCCGAGGAGCAATTGCGGCGGCGGTTCGGTTTTTTCCTGGATGCGCTGACGTACGGGACTCCGCCGCACGGGGGCATCGCGCTGGGGATCGACCGCATCGCGATGCTGCTGGCGGGCGAGAAATCGCTGCGGGAAGTGATCGCCTTCGCGAAGACGACGGCGGCGCAGGACCTGATGGCCGAATCGCCGAGCAGCGTAGACGAAGCGCAGCTCGATGAGCTGGGGCTGGCCATCAAGGAAGGCAAGAAGGCGGCGCCGTGAGCCGGATACGCATATTGCCGGAGGCGGTGGCGAACAAAATCGCCGCAGGCGAGGTGGTTGAGCGGCCCGCGTCGGTGGTGAAAGAGCTGCTCGAAAACGCGCTGGACGCCGGGGCGAAGACGATTCGCGTGGAGGTAGAGTCCGGCGGCAAACGCATGATCCGCGTGATCGACGACGGGCAGGGAATGGCGCACGACGACGCCCTGCTGGCCTTCGAGCGGCACGCGACAAGCAAGCTGCGGACCGCGGACGACCTGCTGTCCATCGCGACGCTGGGCTTTCGCGGCGAGGCGCTGCCATCCATCGCCGCGGTTTCGCGCCTGCTGCTGGAGACCCACGTCGAGGGCGAGGCAGAGGGAACGCGCGTGGAGTTTGCCGGGGGCAAACTCGTCGGCGTCAAGCCCGCGGGGCTGGCCGCAGGCACGACGGTCAGCGTGGCGGATCTTTTCTACTGCGTTCCCGCGCGGCGGGCGTTTCTGAAGTCGGAGACGACGGAGCTGGGCCACATCGCTTCGCTGGTGACGCACTACGCGCTGGCCAACCCGGAAAAACAGTTTGTGCTGAGCACGCCCGCGCAGGAGATCATCAACTGCGCGCCGGTCGAGCGGCTCGCCGACCGCGTCTATCAGCTTTTCGGCCGGCAGGCGCTCGGCGACCTGGTGGAGATTCCCGCGGCGTCGGGCCCCTTCCGCGCGGCCATCACCGAGCCGGAGCTCGAGCCCGGCGAAGAAGCCGCGACGCTCACGGTGTCCGGCTTCGCGTCGCGACCCGAAGTGCAGCGGCCCAACCGCAACGGCATCTACATTTTCGTGAACCGGCGGCTGGTGCGCGACCGCTTGCTGCTGCACGCGATTCACGAGGCGTATCGCAACATCCTGCCGCACGCGGTTTTCCCGGCCGTGCTGCTGTTTCTCGAAATGCCGTGCGCGGAGGTGGACGTCAACGTTCACCCGGCGAAGATCGAGGTGCGTTTCCGGCGGCAGCAGTTCGTGCACGACTTTGTGCGCGACGCCATTCGCAACGCGCTGACGCGCGTGCGGCCGATCGCGAGCTTTGCCGCGGCCGCGGGAGCAGGCTCGGGCGCACCCGCTGCGCTGGCGGACGGCGAAGCGCTCGCAGGGCCGCCGCGGGCGGTGATTCCGCCGCTGGCGGGCGCGATGGCGCCGGTCGAGGAAATGGGCGTGGGCAGCGGCGTCGGCTCGGACGGAGGCGGCTACGGCGGATTCGACCTGACCGCGCCGCCGCTGCGCCCGGTCGCGCGGCGCTTTGCGTTCGACGAAGCTGCAGGCGCCGGCAATGCGGGAATCGCCGAGGCAGGCCCGCGCGCCGCCGCGGCTCCGAGCGTGGCCGACTGGCCCGCGACGCACGGCGCGGCATACGCGGACGCTCCGGCCACGCTGCCGCGCCCGGACGAAATCGCGGACCTGAAACCGCTGGGGCAGGTCAGCGCGAGCTTCATCGTTGCGGTGAACGCGCAGGGTCTGTGGCTCATCGACCAGCACGTCGCGCACGAGCGCGTGCTGTTCGAGCAGCACCTCGAGGCGCGGCGCTCCGGCCGCGTCGAGGGCCAGCGCATGCTGATGCCCCTCATCGTGGAGCTTTCGCCGCGCCAGGTGGTGATCTTCGAGAAAATCCTGGAAGAGTTGAACGCCAACGGTTTCGAGGTCGAGCCGATGGGCCCGCGCAGCGTGGCGATTCAGGCGGTTCCCGCGGGGGTCGCGGCGGGCGACGCGGAAAAACTGCTGACGGAGATCCTCGACGGCATCG
>DASPOW010000009.1:0-3561 GCA_035625855.1 Candidatus Methylomirabilota bacterium
AAAGCTTCTGGAAGGCCGTGTTGTCGTCGAAGATTTGCGGCGCGTCTGGGAACTGCGACCCGTACCAGAGATTTGCGCTGCGCCCGTTGAGAATCCTCGAGGGCACTCCCGTGTAGTACGTGAGGGTGGAAGCGCCCTCGAACTCTCCGTTGATTTCGATGATGTCGCCGGCCTTGTACACGCGCTGAATGGCGTCGGCCAGTTGCTTTGAGGTCAGCATCGGGCTGAAGCCCACCAGGCCCTGATGCACGGCCAGCAACAAAAACCCCGTCATCGCCGCCAGCGTGACGTTTCCCAGCGCGGGCTTGCGGCGCGCGCGGAAAAACCAGTGCAGCACGCTGCCGAGCAATAAAGCAAGTCCGAATAAGACGAGCTGGCCGCGGAAAAGGCCCATCACGCGGAGATTCAAGTCGAGAAAATGGCCGAGCGACAGCGCGTACTGCGCGGACTCGCGCGGCGCGGCGCGAAGAAGCTCCGCGATGTCCGCGCCCGGCGGGGCGCTGGGAACGCGCGCCGCAATAAACAGCGCCGCGGCGCCCGCAGCGGCGCCAATCACGCCCAACACGCGCGCGGAGATGAGCGCACTGCGGTGAAGGGCTGATTCGGAAGGCGCACGGCGTTCCTCCGCGAGCCAGTCGCCCACGAGCAGCGCCAGCGGGGGTAGCGCCGGAATGACGTAATACTCCTGCCGCGTGGAGAAACTGAAAAAGAAAACGATGAAGAGCGAAGCAAAGAACAGCACCAGAGCCGCTCGCCCGGCGGGAGTGCGCGCGGCTTCGCGCGGGCGAAACAACGCCACGCGGCCGAGGGCTTGCGGCAAAAAGCTCGTCCACGGAAACAGCCAGACCAGGATCAGGCCCCAGAAAAGCGCCAGCGGCACGGTGCCGTAGTCGCGAGGGAGGCGCCTGCCGAGAAAACGCAGGAAGTGTTCGTTGACGAGATAGAACCAGAAAAAGCCGCGCACATTGCCCTGGGTGGGGTTGCGCAGTCCGGCAAGGATGTGCCACGGCGCGGCGATGGCGAGGAAAACGGCGGTGCTGGAGAGGATGCGCATGCGCAGCAAGTGCTTCAGGTTTCCCGTCAGCAGAAGAAAAAGGCCGATCGCCGCCAGCGGGAAAATCAAACCGATGAGGCCCTTGGTCAGCACGTTCAGCGCGCACGCGGCCCCCAGGCCCCAGCAGTTCGCGAGCGAAGGGTGCGGCTCGTCGAGCGTCCGCAGGAAAAAATCCAGGGCAAGAACCAGCCAAAGCGCGACGAAAACGTCGGGAATGAGGAAGCGCGTGAAAAGATACGGCCCGAAGGCAAAGCCGGCGGCCAGCGCGGAGTAGAATCCCGAGGTTTCGCCGAAGTGCCGCCTGCCGAAACCAAACACGGCGAGAATGAGGCCAAGAACGCCCAGCGCCAGCGGCAGCCGCGCAGCCCAGTCGCGAAAACCGAACATCTTGAAGCTTGCCGCCATTCCCCAGTACATGAGCGGAGCTTTTTCGAGGTAGCGAATGCCGTTGACGTAGAGGGTGACCCAGTCGTGGCGGGCGAGCATCTCCTTGGCGGCTTCGGCGTGGACAGAATCCGCGTCGTCGAGCAGCGCGGGCTGGAACAACGAGCCGCCGTAAACCAGGGCCCAGAAAACAACGAGCGCCATGAGATAGAGCTGTGTGCGGGGGCGCTCCGAGGACATCCGCAGAAAAGTATCACAATTTGACGGAACGCCTGATGCACAATAGAGTGGAAAGAGTCAGGGTTGCGCAGGTGTCCCAACCTTATCTCAGCGTGGCGCGTGATGCCGTGCTCGTGCTGGCTGCGGCGCCGCTTTTGTATTACGCGCTGAGCGCTGCGGCGAGCGTGCGTTTCTTCCGCCGGGAGCGCCGTCGCAAACTCGAGGAGTTCATGCCGCCGGTGAGCGTACTGAAGCCGGTGCGCGGCGTGGATGCCGGCTCGTACGAGAACTACCTGAGCTTCCTGCATCAGGATTATCCGGACTACGAAATTGTTTTCGCGGCGCGCGAAACGAACGATCCCGCGGCGTCGCTGGTGCGGCGAATCATCGCGGAGCATCCCGGGCGGCGCGTCCGCCTGCTGGTGGGCTCGCCGCGGCTCGGCGCAAACGGAAAAGTCAACAAGCTGTGCCGGCTGGCGAAAGAGGCCCGGCACGAGATCCTGGTCATCAGCGACGGCGACGTGCGCGTGGGGCCGCGGTACCTGCGGCGCGTGGTGGCTCCCCTCGCGGACGGCAAGACCGGCCTGGTGACGTGTTTCTACCGCGCCATCGCCGCTCCGGATATTTTCGCGGAGCTCGAGGCGGTGGGCGCCGCTTCGGATTTTTTCGCCGGAGTGCTGACCGCGGACTGGCTGGAAGGCATGCGCTTCGCGCTGGGCGCGAGCATGACTACCACGAAGTTGTGGGTGAAAAAGGCCGGCGGGTTCGAGGCCATCGTGGATGCGCACTCGGACGACTACGAACTGGGCAACCGCATCGCGAAGCAAGGCGGGAGGGTGGTGCTTTCGGCCGAAGCGGTGTGGACGATGTACACGGCGGAGAGCGCGAAGGAGTTCTGGGAGCACCAAGTGCGGTGGGCGCGCACGGTGCGGCTGTGCCGGCCGGCGTCGTACGCCGGACTGATTTTCACGCACGGGCTGCCGTGGGCCGTTCTGGCGGCGCTGGTAGCGCCTTCCCGTGGAATCGCGGCGGGTTTCGTGGCGGCGTATCTTGCGCTGCGTTTCGCGCAGGCGTGGGCGGTGGGCGTGTGGGGCGTGCGCGACGCCGTCCTGCGGCGCAAGTTGTGGCTGGTGCCGATCCGCGACGCGGTGAACTTCGTGGTGTGGCTGGCGAGTTTTGCTTCGAACCGCATCAGCTGGGCCGGGGAGGAATTTGAAATCCAGGGCGGGGCGATGGTGGCCGCCGGCGAAGTGGCCGAAGCGGCGGCGGGGCGGGCGCGCGAATAGCGGAGCAAGGACGCAGGCGAGCGAATGTTCGAGCGGCCGCAAGTTGACGCTCGGGGAATTCCTGACTAAAGTAGAAGAACGGAATCGCGGCTGCCCGCAAGCGGGAACGTGCTGCGATTCGTTTTTGTTCCTCCCCGCTGGGAGGTCGTCCAATTGGCAGGACTCCAGACTCTGGATCTGGCTATCCTGGTTCGAGTCCAGGCCTCCCAGCCAACGTTCTCCAAATCCCAAAGCGCGCAGCAAAGGGGGTAAAACGCCTCGCGAACCGCGAGCCGCGGTTTTTTGTGGAGAGCGGCGAGAGGGGATGGCCGGGGTCCCACCCCCGGGGGTTTTTGCGGAAGTGTTCATTCTGAAGGACTTTAAGTCCAATGATTCTGGAAGTGCGGATTCCAAAGGGGTTAGGGCGCGAAATCGTGGAAGTGCGGATTCCAAAGGACTTAAGGAGAGTGGCGAGTGACGAGTGGCGAGTGGCGAGCGGGCGGAGGGGAAAGAAAAATGGGCGGAGTTATCAGTGGGAGGGGAGCCGGGAGGAGTGCACCGCAGGGTAAACATTACCAATGATATAAGGAAGGCAACAGAAAGTCAAGGGAAAAGTGACGTCAGGGCGAGCGCATCGCT
>DASPOW010000010.1:0-5759 GCA_035625855.1 Candidatus Methylomirabilota bacterium
GGAGTACCGCAGTCCCCAAGGATTCAACTATTCGCTTTTCCTGGACGTGCGCCGCGTCACAGACGAAGCCGGCAACTCGCTAAAATTCGAGTCCAGCCGCGAACGCCACTATCGCAAGCTGAAGATCACCGTTCCCAATCCCGACAATTCCCGCAAGACCGTCATCGTCGAATATACGGTTTCCGATGCGCTGCGGTTTTTCGAAGATCATGACGAGCTCTACTGGAATGTGACCGGCGACGAATGGGATGTCCCCATCCAGCAAGCCTCCGCCCACGTCGTGCTCCCGGAAGGCGCGACCGGGATTCGGGCGAATCGCTTCACCGGTGGATACGGTTCGCGCGCCCAGAATGCCGAGGCGGACATTGCCGGCAACGGCGTGGACTTCAAGACAACCTCCCCACTCGGCTACCACGAAGGGCTCACGATCGCTGTGGCTTTCGACAAAGGAGTCGTGCACGAGCCGACCGCCGCGGAGCGCGCGGCGCTGTTCCTGCGGAGCAATTGGCCGCTCCTCGCTCCGGTATTCGCGTTCGTAGCGATGTTCGGACTCTGGTGGACGCGTGGCCGCGACCCGCGCCTCCGGCCGATCAGTCCCCAGTACGAGCCTCCTGAGCACCTGACGCCCGGCGAGATGGGAGCTCTGGTCGACGAGGACGCCAGCATGCGGGACATCACCGCCACACTGGTGGACCTGGCCGTTCGCGGATACATGGTGATCGAAGAACACAAAAAGGAGCACCTCGGCGGCCTGTATTCAAATACCGACTACAACTTCATTCTGCGAAAGGCGCGGCCGGAGTGGAGCAGCCTGAAGCAGCACGAACGCGAGATGCTGGAGGGAATCTTCAGTGCGGGCACGGAAGGCGAAACTGTTTCCATGAGCAGCCTGGAGAATCATTTTTATACACACTTAGGCCCAATCAAGAGCTACCTCTTCAGCTCTCTCGTAACGCACGGCTACTTCGGCCGGAGACCCGATACGACTCGCTCGGCATACCTGGGCGGGGGCATCGTCCTGGGGTTCCTGATTGCCTTCGGCGGAGCCAAACTGGCCGGCGCGTTCGGCATGGCCCCCCTGACGTTTGTTCTGGCGGGGGTTCTCGCGGGTTTGGTGATCTGCGCGTTCGGCTGGTTCATGCCGGCGCGGACGCAGGCGGGGGCGCGGGCTCTCGAGGGGGCGCTGGGTTTTGAGGATTTTTTGCAACACGTGGAATCCGACCGCTTTGCGCGCATGATCAAGACGCCGCAGATGTTCGAGAAATTCCTGCCTTTCGCCATGGCGCTGGGAGTGGAAAAGAACTGGAGCCATGCATTCCAGGACATTTGCAAGGAAGCGCCCGACTGGTATCGCGGGACCTACGGTCCGCAGTTTTATCCCACAGTGTTCGTGAACAATTTGGGAGGAATGACCGCGCGAGCCACGAGCGTATTGTCTTCCGCCCCGCGGAGTTCAGGCGGCTCCGGCTTCGGGGGAGGCGGAGGAGGGGGCGGCTTCTCCGGCGGTGGCTTCGGCGGAGGTGGCGGCGGCGGCTGGTAGCAGCGTCTCCGGCAAAATCACCGTTCCCGCTATTTCGCGTTCTTAATAACCGCGCCGCCTTTCATGACGAACTTCAGGCGTTCGAGTTCACTGATGTCTTTCAGGGGGTCGCCGGCCGCCGCGATGATGTCGGCGAATTTGCCCGCCTCGATGCTCCCGACACCGTTCTGCCAGCCCAGCAAATCCGCGGCGTTCGACGTGGCAGCGCGAATGATCTGCTGCGGCGTCATTCCCGACTCTGCATAGGCGCGCACCATGGCCACGCTGGCCTGTCCTCGCGTCTTTCCCGGCAGCCGGTAGTACATGTCCGAGCCCGCGGCAATCGGGACGCCGGCCTTCATGGCGCGAGCCAGACGGTCGCGACTGGTGGCGACCAGCTTCTGCATTTCCTGCAACGCCTGGCGGCGCTCCTCGGCGGTCATTTTCTTGTCGCCGTAGACCAGATCAACATACTCCTCCGCGGGGCCGTCGGTCGGCACCAGAAAGATCTTCTTGTCCGCCATCATCTTCAGGACATCGTCCGGAACGATGTAGGCATGCTCGATCGAGTCCACGCCCGCTTCCGCCGCGATGCGCGTGGCCGTGTCGCCAATCGCGTGCGCCGCGACCTTGCGCTTCACGCGATGCGCTTCCTCGACAATCGCTTTCATTTCCTCCAACGAAACGACCCGCGGGCCCGTGTTGACGATTACCTTGATGCAGTCCGCTCCGTCGTAGAAGGCCTGGCGCACCGCGCGGCGGGCCTCGTCCACGTTGGCGATAACCGCGTACTCCTCGTCAATCAGGTTCTGCGCCGGAGGAGCAATCTTGCCCAATTGGCCGCCGGCTGCGGCGAGGGCGCGCGTAGAGACCATCATGCGCGGTCCGGTCACCCAGCCCCTATTGATGGCATCCCGGAGTGCCACATCGCCGTTTCGCCCGGAGTTGCCGACATCGCGCACGGTCGTAATCCCCGCTTCCAGGTCCTCCCGGCCCAGGGCCGCGCCCATCAGCGCGCGATCCGCCGTGCTCATCGTGGCGACCGTGATGAGCATGTTGGAATCTTCTCCGAGCGATCCAGGCTCGAAATCGGAAAGAAGATGGGTGTGAGAGTCGATAAGGCCTGGCAGCAGCGTGGCTCCTCCGAGATCGATGACCTCCGCACCGGCTGGGACCGGCAGGTTCGGTCCTGCGGCCTTGATGCGGTCTCCTTCGACGATCACCACGGGGTTCTGAATGGGCGCGTCGCTCTTTCCATCCAGGAGGCGCGCCGCGCGGAGCACGACGACTTTCGGCTTTGCTTCCGCCTTGAGACCCTGCGTGACGGGAACTGGGCTCCAGGCGGCGAGAAAGCTGCCCGCCGTGGCCATAGCACCGCAAAGGACCGCATGGTGGACTCTCATGGTTTTCTCCCGCGTTCGATGTCTGGCGACGACAGCGAGATTTCGGCGCATCATACTGTGGCTGCGGTTTACTTCCAACTGGAAGTCCGCGCGGCATGGAGGCGAAAGATGTCTAGTCCTGATTCCGGGCGCCCGCGGCCCCGGTTCTCGCGCGGGGCCAGAGGAACTGCAGTCGAAGAACGCGCTGGAGCTGGCGCCCCTCCGTGAGATTGCGGACACGCGCTTTCAACAGGTCGTCCAGCGAGACCAGGCCAAGAAGCTTGCGGCTTTCGCCGCGCTCGATGACCGGCAGCCGGGTAACGCCCTGCTCAGCCATGCGGTACACGACGGCGCGCAACGGCTCGTCGGGATACGCCGCCACTGGATTTGGGCGCGCCAGACTCGCTAGAGTGTCTCTTAACGCCGCGTCGCCCGCACTTTCGAGCCGTTTGCGCACATCGCTGCGCGTCAGGATGCCCAGCGCAGTGATGGGAATGACGCGTCGCGTGGTCGTGAAGTCGCCCAGGGTCGCCAGACCGTCGTCCCAGCCCGGTCTGGGCGATTCCGTGTTTTCGGTTGCAGCCCGTGAAGCTCTCAAGGGGCTTGGTAACCTCTTTTCCTGCGCCTGGCACGCTGCGCGGCCGAAATGCTTTTTCGTTTCGTTTCCAGGAGCGCGCTCAGCGCAGCGACCAGCGCTGCCCCGGTGGCGCGCAGTTCCTGCAGGCGTTTTCGCGCGACGCGCTCCAGAGCGCGCTCTCCGCGGGGCAGAAGCGAAACCAGCACGCGACGCCGATCCTCCTGGCTGCGAGCGCGCTCGACGTAGGAGCGCTTCTCGAGCCGGTCAATCAATTCGACGGCGCTATGATGGCGGAGCAGCAGGCGATCGGCAAGCTTCTGAATGGTGGCTTCTTCGCCCGGCGTCAGTCCACGGATGGCCAGCAGCAATTGGTATTGCTGCGGCTCGAGCCCGGCCTGGCGTGCGTCCGCGTCGCTGCCGCGGAGGAAGCTCCGCATCCGGTAGCGAAACTCGGCGAGCGCGCGATATTGCTCGGCGCGCAATCTGGACACCATGCGGCAATTATATCGCATTGCGATATAAGACCGCGGGAAAGATGCGCCGCGCAGCCGAAACGACACCGGACGGCGATTACCGCAGTCTCTTCCGGAACGCCTTTTGTGTCTTGTAGTGCTCGTAGCCGTTGCGGAGGTAGAACTTGTGTGCGCGCTCGCGAAGGACGTTGGAGCGCAGGTTCAAGATCGAGCAGCCGCGCCCGCGCGCCCAGCGTTCCGCTCGTTGCAGCAGGAGCTTTCCGGCGCCGGCACTGCGGCTTCCTTCCGCGACGATCAAGGCATTCAGCTCAGCTCGTTTCCCGCTCTCCAGTAACAGGTTTGCGCTGACGTGCCCCCAGCCGATGACCTCCCGCGCGACTGACTCCGCAACAAAAACGGCGTCCCGTGGAGACCGCGCAAGGCGGAGGAAACGCTGCAGCGCCTGGGCCCGAGTCGCGGGGTAACCCAACTGCGTGGCGAGAGATGCCAGTGCTGCCGCGTCACTCGTTCTGGCCCGGCGAATACGAATTCGTCCTTGCGGCGGCATTTGCTGCATTATGCTTCCATCCGCTTCTTCAAACGGCGCTGCACGGCTTTGCCGCGCAGTTCGCGCAGCGCATCCGAAGCAATCCAGCGCGCTCCGGGCGTTCCTAGCTCACGAATCCGCTCCGCCGTCCGAATCGCCGCGCGATTGAGGCGCAAATTACGTTTCCCGATGTTGCGTACGGCCCAGTTCACGGCTTTTTTCACGAAGTGCCGCTCGTCGCCGGCTTCGCGCTCGGTGATCCGGAGAAGCTGTTCGAACCGCGCGTCCGGGGCTTTTTTGTCTTTGTAGCTCAAATAGGCAGCCAGGGAGAATGCGGCGCGCTTCACGTACTCCTCCCGCCGGCGGCTCCACTCTTTGGTCTTTTCCCACGCCGGCTCGGCCACCGCGTAGAGATAACAACAGGCCGCGTCCACGACGTCCCACGAATCGAAGCTGCGCGCCCAGCGGTCCATTTCCGCCGCCGTGACTCTGGCCGGCTCGCCGATGAGCGTGGCGAGAATCTTGGCCTCGTGAATGCCGGAGGCCCAGAGGTCGTTGGCGAGCGCATGGTCCCTGCCGATCTGCCGCGCAAACCGGTGCAGCATCGGAGCGGAAATGCCGTGCGCCTCGGGAACGTTCACGCTGAAATAGGCCATCTTCTCGCGTACCGCCGGATCGGCCATTTGCGCAAGTTCGCTCAACGCCCGGGCCTTCGTCCAAGGGCGCGCCCTGCCTACCGGAGCCTGGCTGCGGCTAGAACGCTTTGTCTGAATCGAGGAGGATGGTGACCGGCCCTTCATTTACGAGCTCCACGGACATCATGGCCTGAAACACGCCCGTCGCGACGGTTACCCCGAGCATCCGCAGCCTGGCGGCAAATTCTTCGTAAAGCGTGCGCGCCGCCTCCGGGGGTGCCGCAGCAATGAAGCTCGGCCGGCGCTGGCCGCGCGCGTCGCCATACAAGGTGAACTGCGATACGACGAGCGCGGCGCCTCGCGTCTCGAGCAGCGAGCGGTTCATTTTGCCCTGGTCATCCTCGAAGATGCGCAGGTTTGCGATCTTCTCAGCGAATGCCGCGGCTGCCTCCACCTTGTCGTCGCGGCCCACACCGAGCAGTATCAGCAGTCCGGGACCGATTTCCGACGCGACTCGGCCTTCGACGCTCACACGCGCGCGGCTGACGCGCTGGACGACGGCTCGCATCGTGGCCGCGCGGCTACTCCTTTTTCGGCGCGGGCTTGCGAGGCAGCATGTCCGGGTACTGCGCCGTATTGTAGGCCCA
>DASPOW010000011.1:0-3392 GCA_035625855.1 Candidatus Methylomirabilota bacterium
GCGGTGAGCCCGTTTTTGTCGAAGCCCTGCGCCCGGTGAAAACGTTTCCCCGTTCGTTCGAGGCTCCTCAGGAAGACCGTGTGAACGCCGAGGTTGTCGCCTATCAGTTTGAGGAGCTGGAGAAAGGCCGCGACGCCACGAAGCTGTTCCTGTTCAACCACGAAGTCATTCTGGGACAAAGCGGCGCCCCGGTCCTCAAAGAGGGGACGAACGACGTGGCTGGACTGGTCGAAGGGCGCTGGCTGCGTCCCGCTGCCTCGCTTGTGCAGGCAACCAAGGACGTAGCCGGAGGGGGCGGCACCGGCGCGGCCGTGCCGATGCACTACGCGATTGCCTTGCTGGAGCGCGAAGGCATTGCGTGGCACGCAGGCAGCTCCTCGCCCCTCGATCCAGCCGGTGCCCCCGGAGACAATACCGCGGGCTCCGTGCCGGCGCCGCTGTCACTGCTGGCGCCTCCCTACCCTTCCGAATCTCTTTTTGAAGGCGAAGTGCTGCTCGACGCATTGGTGCGCAGGAATGGCACGCTTGCCGACATTCGAATCATTGCCGGCAAACCGCCTTTCACCGACAAGGCGCTGGGCACGGTGCGCACCTGGATCTTTCTGCCGGGCCGCGGCGCGGGAAACGCCGCCGAATCCAGAATCGGAATCGCAGTCGAGTTCGTCCAGACGCCCGCGAGCGGAGAGGCCCGCCGCGAGCGCGTGATCGGCGCACGCCTGGACGTCGTCGAGCGCGGTGCGACGCCTGCTGTGACGCTCGCTCCGCAGTATCCCGCCGGCAACGCGGGGGAAGGAAGTGTCGTCCTGTACGAGAGGATTGACTCAGCGGGAAGGGTCAACGCGACCCAGGTTCTGTCCGACGCGGGTGGCTTCGCGCGTGCCGCAACCGAAGCCGTGCGCCAGTGGCGATTCGTCCCCGGCAGGCATAGGGGCACGAACGCGGAATCCGCAGCTGTTATCGCGGTCATCTTCCGCAACTTGTCCGCTGGCGGACCGCAGGCACCCTCGCCAGCTTCGCAAGCCACGCACTAACCCCGCAGCCGCCGGGATGTGCCCTGACGATCGCGCGAGCACCTACGCAAGAGCCAGGCTCGGGTCGGCATTGAGATCGAGCCCGGCGCGAAGCCCCGCGCGCAGACGCGGATAGGCCGCCGCGGCAATCATCGCGGCGTTGTCCGTCGAGAGGGCGCGGTTGGGGAAGAACACCTCGAGCCCGCAGCTCGCGGCGCGCGCGGCAAAATCGGCGCGAAGCTGGCTGTTGGCGGCAACGCCGCCGGAAACAAGAATGCTCGCTGCGCTGAACTCCTCCGCGGCGGCGAAGGTCCTCGCCGCGAGTTCCTCGACCACCGCGTTTTGGAAGGAACGCACGAGACCCAGCGTCGCGGCGCTGCAAAGCGGCAGCAGTTCGTCGGCTTTGCGCAGACCCTCGCCGAGCGCGGCCTCACGGCGCGCGATCTCCGGCGCAAATTCCGCGTGCTCGCGGACGTAATAGAGCACCGCGGTCTTGAGGCCGCTGAAGCTGAAGTCGTAAGGGTTCCCCTTCATCCGGGCCACGGTGAATTTCGGGCCCGAAGCTCCCTTCGCTCTGCCCTCGGCCGCAAGGCGGTCGAGAATCGGCCCGCCGGGGTAGCCGAGCGCGAGCAGCTTGGCAACCTTGTCATACGCCTCGCCGGCCGCGTCGTCGCGCGTCTGGCCGAGCTTCTTGTAGCGAAACAGAGAGGCCGGGCCGTCCTTCGGCGCCGCTTCCGGCGTCACCTGATACAAGATCGTGTGCCCGCCGGAAACGACAAGGCACACCGCCGGCAGCGACGGCGCGCGGCCGAAGCGAAACGCCTCGAGAAAGACGGCGTGGACGTGGCCTTCCAGGTGATTCACGGCGACGAACGGCTTGCCGGACGCCAGGGCCAGGGACTTGCCATAGGTGATTCCCACCAGGAGCGAGCCGACCAGGCCCGGTCCCTGCGTGACGGCGATTGCGTCAACGCCGTCGAGGCTCAGCCCGGCGCGATCCAGCGCTTCGCGGACCACCGGCACGATGCTGCGCACGTGCTCGCGCGACGCAAGCTCCGGCACCACACCGCCGTACTTCTGGTGCACCTCGACCTGCGACGCGACCACGTTCGACAGGATTTCCCTGCCGTCCTCCACGACCGCCGCCGCCGTCTCATCGCACGAAGATTCAATGCCCAGGATGCGCATATGCCCCTGTTCTCTCCCCAGCGAACATGCTAGCACATGGGTTCGAACGAGACCCTGCAGCCGACTCATCCAAGGAAACTCGAGGCGGAGCTTCGAGTGACAATAAAGGCATACCGCCGCGACCCTGCCGGGGCCGGTCAGGCGGCTGTGCTACGGTAGAGGCTGTATCCCCGAGGAGCGGCGCAGACTGATGACGAATCCCGTGAAAAAGGTGCGGAAAGCTGTCCTCCCGGCCGCCGGACTGGGGACCCGTTTTCTTCCAGCCACCAAGGCCCAGCCCAAGGAAATGCTCCCGGTGGTGGACAAACCTCTCATTCAATACGTTGCTGAAGAGTGCGTTGTCTCCGGCATCGAGCACATCATCATCGTCACCGGCAAGGGAAAGAACGCGATCGAAGACCACTTCGATTCCGCTCCGGCCCTCGAACAGTTTCTGGCGCAGCGCGGCAAGAAAGATCTGCTCGCCATGGTGCAGCGCATTCAGAACATGGCGGAGGTCAGCTACATCCGGCAAAAAGAACCGCTGGGACTGGGCCACGCCGTGCTAGTGGCCAAAGACCTCGTTGGGGACGAGCCGTTTGCGGTGCTTCTGGGCGACGTGCTCATCCCGGGCGAGCGCCCGGCAACGAAACAGCTCGTGGAGGTGTACGAAGCTACCGGCATCGGCGCGATTGCCGTCGAACAGGTGCCCCGGGAGAGGACTCACCTGTACGGAATCGCCGGCGGCGAGCCCGCGGGCCGTGCTCCCTGGGGCAATCGCCTGCTGAAGATCACCAACCTCGTCGAAAAGCCCAAGGCTGCCGACGCTCCCTCCAACCTGGCGATTACCGGGCGTTACGTCCTGCCGCCCGAAATCTTCGGCTGCCTGCAGCGGACCAAGCCCGGCGCCGGAAACGAGATTCAGTTGACCGATGGCCTGCGGATCCTCGCAGAGGAGCGTGGCCTATGGGCCTACATCTATGAAGGCATTTCCTACGATGCCGGCGACAAGCTCGGTTTCCTGAAGGCTACCGTGGAATTCGCCCTGCGCGACAACGACCTCGGGCCCGCCTTCCGCGACTACCTGAAGAACCTGCGGCTGTAGCTCACTTCTTCTTCGCAGGCTTGCCCTTGTCCTTCTCTGTTGTGGCGGAATCGGCCGGCTTGGAATCCGCCGAAGCAGGCGGCGTTTCGCTTCCCGCTTTTCCCGGTCCT
>DASPOW010000012.1:0-9686 GCA_035625855.1 Candidatus Methylomirabilota bacterium
GCCCCTTTGTAGACTTCGGCGATGAGGATGAAAGTGCCGCCGGGCTTCAGGACTCTGAGAATTTCGCGCACGTCGCCAGGCAGGTCCGGCCACCAGAAGTGGGTTTCCACCGCGGTGACGATATCAAACATGTTTTCGGGAAAGGGCAGTTTGGATACCGAGCCTTCGCGAATCTCGACGCGGCCCATGTCGATCCATTGCTGGTTGGTCTTGGCGGCGAAGGCAACGCTTTCGCCGGAGAAATCGACGCCGTAGACCTTGCCTAGCGTCGCGACGGCGGCCAGCTTGCCGATGGTCCTGCCGCCGCCGCAACCGACGTCGAGGATGACGGCTTTTGGATCTATCGAAATGTACGTCAGCCCCCAGTCCGTCAGCTTCGAGTGGCGGGAATTCATGTTGCGCAAAACGAATCTGCCCAGCCATCCCGATGGCTTCTGGCACTGCGTCACGCGCGGGGTCCTTGGGGTCACGGAGAGCCTCCATCACCGTGTATACGGCCGAGGAAACGGTTTGGTTACGCCACCGTCCGAAAAGGAAGGTCTAACGCGGCAGGCCGTTGGGATAAAGCAGAATTTTCCCGGCGTGGCCGTTCTGGAGCATGGAGAAGGCAGCTTCGAATTTCTCGAGCGGCTCGCGCTCGCCGAACAGGGGTTCGAGGTTCAGGCGGCCCGCCTTGAGCAGCTCGGTCATCTGCACCCAGGTCTGGTACATGCGGCGGCCATAGATGCCCTGGACAGTGGCGCCCTTAAAGATGACGTCGTTGACGAGATCGAGCGGGACGGACTCGGTGGGAATGCCGAGAAGCGAGGCGCGGCCGCCGGCGCGCAGGGCCTGGAAGCCCTGCTGAATCGCGGAGGGATTGCCGGACATTTCGAGGAGGACGTCGACGCCGGCGCCGCCAGTTTCGCCGAGGATGCGCGCGACGGAGTCCTCCGCGGCGGGGTTGATGGCGAGGTCGGCGCCCATTTTCACGGCCATGGCGCGGCGCTGGGCGTTGACTTCGGTGGCGAAGACGGTGGAGGAGCCGCAGGCCTTGGCGACGGCAATGGCCATCAGCCCGATGGGGCCGCTGCCTGTGACAAGGACGGTTTGTCCGGCGATGGGGCCGGCGAGGACGGTGTGAACCGCGTTGCCGAGGGGGTCGAGGATCGCTCCGATGTGCTCGGGGATCGAGGGGTCGAGCCGCCAGACGTTAGAGGCGGGGATCTTCACGAATTCGGCGAAGGCGCCGTCCTGATCAATGCCGATGATGCGGAGGTTGCGGCACACGTGGGACTCGCCGAGGCGGCACTGGCGGCACCAGCCGCAGTTGACGTGCATTTCGGCGCTGACGAAGTCGCCGACGCGGGCTTTTTCGGGGATCACTTCTTCGCCGACCTGTTCGACGACGCCGCAGAATTCATGGCCGAGGGTGACGGGCGGCTTGATACGTCCCTGCGACCACCGGTCCCAGCCATAGATGTGCAGGTCGGTGCCGCAGATGGAGGCGGCGCGGACGCGGACCAGGGCGTCGTTGGGGCCGATGGAGGGGACGGGAGCAGCGCCGAGGGTAAGGCCGCGGGCGGGCTGGGTCTTGCGCAAGGCTTTCATCGTTGCGGCGGAGGCCATGGAAGAAGCGCGCTGGGACGACGAGCGCGGGGGATGGTAACACAGGCGGAGGCCCGAGGCAGCGCCGGGGGCTAGTCGAGGCGTTTGAAGCGAAAGTCCTTTTCGCCGGTGTGAAGAACCATCTGGACGGAGTGAGTCCGGCTGTCGAACTCAAACGTCAGCACGTCATCGGAGACCTTGGAGAAAAAGTCGGTCTGGCTTTCAGGGAAGACCTCCTGTTTAGGCTCGTCGTTTTCCTGGACAGAGAGATGGTCGCCTTCGCGGCGGACGGTGAGAATGAGGCCGGGTTCACCGTAGCGGCCGACGTAGAGATCCAAGACCTCCGGTGAAACCTCCACAATCTTGTGCACTTTCAGCGGAGGGCGGGGCGGCAGCCGGTCGTAAGGAGTGAAGCCTTCCCACTCGATGGGAGTGAAAGTGTTTTTGAGCAGGGCCTCGAGGAGTTCCTTGTAAATGCCTTCGCCGTTGCTACTGTTGGTCATAATCACGATGCCGGTTTTCGGCCGGTCGAAGCAGACGGTGTAGTTTCTCCAGCCTTCGTCGTGGCCTTCCTTGAAGAAGGCCTCGCCGTAAGGCGTCCAGTAAAGGCCCCAGCCCAGGCCGTAACTGAGGCGGATGGCCTTGTTGTCCTCCGTGGTGTCGGGGAGCAGGGTCGGGAATTGACGCTTCGAGAAGATCTGGATCTGCGGCCCCAGCATTTGCGCGCGAGTTTCCGGGCGCATTCCCCGGCCGCTCATAATGGCCTGCATGAAGCGGGCAAAGTCACGGGGAGTGGTAAGCATGGAACCGGCGGCATCGGCGGCGGGGCGCCGCTGCGGGCCGAGGGAGCGGCCGTACTCGTCGTAGCCGGCGGCGAAATCGCTTTCGAAGCGCTTCTGCCAGACCATGCTGGTGCGAGTCATGCCGAGAGGACGGAAGACGCTCCGCTGCATGAGTTCCTCGAGAGGAGTCTTCGTGATGGTCTCGACGATGAACTGCAGGAGATCAATGCCCTCGCCCGAGTAGGCGTACTTCGAGCCCGGATCGAAATGGATTCTCAGTTTGCGGTCGTCTTCAAACCAGCGCCAATTGGGGAATCCCGCGGTGTGGCTGAGAAGCATGCGCGCGGTGATGCGTTTATAGCGCGGGTCGCCGGCGAGGTCGGCGTACCGGGGGTAATCGGGCAGAGGCTTGGGGAGATACTGATAGACGGGCCGGTCGAGATCCAGCGCTCCAGTGTCCACAAGGTGCAGGGCGAGGTAGGCGAACGCGACCTTGGAGAAAGAAGCGGCGGACATGACGGAGTCGGGCGTCAGGGGCAGATTTCTTTCCTTGTCCCGTACGCCGTAGGCTTTCAAATGAACGACCTTTCCGCCGTTAAAGATGGCGACGGCCATGCCGGTGACTTCGGCGGCGTTCATGAGGCGGGCAGCAGTCTCGTCGATCTGCGCCGCAGAGATGGTACTGCTGTCGAGCCTGACCACGCCGGAACGGCCGGCGGCGGCCAGGGCGATTGCCAGGGTCGCAGTCAGAGCCAAACCAGGCAAAGTGCGCAGCATGGATTCGCGCCTCCGGCCCAATGCAAGGCCTTCAATCACACCCATTCATTGTACGAAGAAGCCGGCGCGGAAGTTCGCAGGCGCGGATTCCGCGAGCGTTCCTGAGCTTGTGCTACGCTTGCGAGGACAATTCAGCGGGACGAAAGGACCACGGCATGATCCACGCACCGAATTTCCTCAAGCTGGTGAACGACGCGAAGGCGCGCGTGAAAGAGACCAACGTGGCCGAGGTGAAGAAGCGCCTGGACGCGGGGGAAAAACTGGTGCTGGTGGACGTGCGCGAGGAGAGCGAGTGGGCGCGGGGTCACCTGCCCGGAGCGGTGTACATGGGCAAGGGCGTAATCGAGCGGGACATCGAAAAGCGCGTGCCGGACCCAAGCACAAAGCTGGTTCTATACTGCGGCGGTGGATTCCGTTCGGCGCTGGCGGCGGACAACCTGCAGAAAATGGGCTACGCGAACGTGGAGTCCATGGACGGCGGCTGGCGAGGCTGGCTCGAAGCGGGGCTGCCCGTGGAGAAGTAGAGAAAACGGCAAAAAGGCGCCACCTATCAGGGCTGCCGGGGGAATGGCTGGGGCGGTTGGATTCGAACCAACACCGTCTGCATTAACAGTGCAGCGTCCTACCGATTGGACCACGCCCCAAGGGCGCACATTCTTTATTTTACCCGCACGGGATTCACCGCGGTGGAACGATTCGACGAGCTGCCAGCGTTGCGGATCAGGAATCAACCTGAAGGCGTCCGTCGGCCAGAAGCGTGCATTCGCGGCCGCGCCAGACAATCTTGGTGCCGACGAGCCCTCCGAGCCAGACCAGGAAGCCGAGAATGTCCTGGAAGGGGACGAGCCACCAGCGCTTGCGGGTAAGCGGGTCGCGAAGAACCCCGTGGGCAGTAGCCCAGGCGGCCCAGGCGCGCAGAAAGAGGGCCAGAAGCGCGACCGGCCAGGCGTTTCTCTGCACGGCGCAGAAGATCAACGTCAAGGGCAAGGGATACGTAAAGAGCTGGCCGAGGTAGCCGACAGGGCGCGACCTGCGGGTGCTGCGGGCCCAGCGCAGGCGGTGCCTGAGGTTCTGCACCAAGCCTTGGGTGCCGATGCGGTGCTCGACAATCTCCGAGGAAAGCACGACTTCGTAGCCGAGTTGTGCGGTGCGGTAACCCATGACGAAGTCCTCGGCGAGGAAGTCGCGGAGATACTCGAAGCCGCCGATGGCGTCGAGGACGTGGCGGCGAATGGCGAGGGCCGGTCCCAGGGCGAATTTCACCTTTTCGAGCAATCGCGATACTAGCACGCCACCCAAGAACTCCGTGTTCATCCCCACGGCTTCCGTCTCCGACCAGATGCTGCCGTCCGCCTGAGAGCGGTACGGGCAAGTCACCAGGCCGACGCGCGAATCGCCCAGCTCCCGGACCAGGTGTTTCAGGAATTCGGGGCCGGTATGGACGTCGCTATCGCTCATCACCAGAAGGTCGTGCCTGGCTTCGGCGACCAGGCGCTCGAGGCTGTAGGCTTTGGCGTTGGGGATGAGCGATTCTCCGGTAACCAGCAGGCGCGATTCAACGCGCCCCGCGTATTCTCGGCGGAGTTTTTCGACCACCGGCACGGCGGGATCCTGGACGGTGTGGACGGCGAAGAGAATCTCGAAGGACGGGTAATCCTGCTCGAAAAAGGCACGCAAGTTCTCTTCAAGGCGCTCCTCGCGGCCGCAGAGCGGCTTGATAACGCTGACGGGTTGGAAGGCGGTTTCCGGGGGCCGCGGCACGGAAAGGTACTGGCGGACCGCAATGACGACGAGGATGCAGTAAACGAGCGAGCCGGCAAGCAGCACGCCGCCGATCCACGAAAACACGGTCATGGAGCACTCCCTCCGCCGAGCGCTGCGGTTTGCGGCGGGGAGGGGGCGCCGACGGTTGCAACGTTGGCAAACAGAAGCTTTCCGCCGCTCTCGGTCACTTTGTTGAGTCGCGTCGCTCCGACGAGCTGGATCAGGCGCGCGGTCTGGGTGCCGTCGGAGAGCAGGTAGAGCCTTTCGGGACCGGTCCAACGGCGGATGAATTCGCGGTCGTCAATAAAAACGGGAGGAGAGCCGGGGGCGTAAGAACCGTATTCGAGGTTGGTCTGGCGGCCGTCGAGAAGGAGCGCGGTGCGGTTGGCGTAGAAAAAGACTGAGGAGAACGGATAGTAAGGGCCGTCAACGATCAAGCCGCCCGGGGGAGAGTCCAGGAGCGCGCGGGCCAGCGGGCGCGAAGAAAGATAGGGCTCAAAAGCCACCAGCGCGCCGCGGGCCGCGTGGAGGAACAACGTCATCATCGCCGCGACGGCCAGGAAAGCGCGCTTACCGGAAAGCGCGAGCGTTCCCCAGGCACCGAAGAGAAATGCCAAGCCGGCGAGGGTGAGGGGGCCGCGCAGGTAAGCGAAGGAGTGCAGCGTCAGGTCGCCCAGATGGCCAAGTGCGAGGGTGTAGGCCTCGGGATTCTGGCGCAGGGCACTGGAGATGTCCCCGGGCGTTGGTTCCCCGCGAACCAGGAACAGGAGGACGGCCACGGCGACGGCTGCCAGGGAGCAAATCACGCCCAGCAAACGGGTGCCCGCGCGAAGCCAGCCGTGCTCGCCGGCCATGGCGGAGCCCAGGAGAAGGGCCAAGGCTGGATAAACCGGCATCGAATAGTATTCCTGGGTGGTGGAGAACGTGAAAAACAGGAGCAGGAAGCCCGTCCAGCAGAGGGCGAGGAGACGGGTGCGCCCGGCGCGGTCGGCGGGGCGGAAAGAGAGGCGGAAAACGGAAGGGAGAAAAACGGTCCAGGGAAAAAGCCAGAGCAAATGGAGCAACCAGAAGGCGCCCCGGGGAACGGTGTTGTAGTCGCGAGGATAGCGAAGGCTCAGAAAGCGCAGGACATGCTCGTTGACGAAGTAAAACCAGAAGAAGCCGTGGTACTGGCCGGGACCGGAGTGCATGGTGAAGTCGAAGAGGGGCGGCATGCGCAGCGAGGCGAGGACATGCCAGGGAGCGGCGATCGCGGCGAAAATAGCCGCGCCTTGCAGCGGGTGGAGCCGTTGCCAGACGCGGCGGGAGAAGAGCTGGCGGGTCACGGCGAGGTAAAGAACGGCGCCGCCGGCCGATGCGACCAGCGCGACGAGGCCCTTGAACATGACGCCAAGGCCGAGACACGCGGCGAGCAGTCCGGCCCAGCGGCGATGGTGGGGTTCGTCTTCTTCAAGAGAGCGGAGAAAGGACCACATCGCCAGGCAGACGCAGAGAGTCACCAGAACATCGGGAATCAGGACGCGCGTGAAAAGAAAAAGGCCGGCGCAGGTGGCTAGGGCCAGGCCGGCGAAGAGTCCCGCGGAATCGTCGAAGGACCAGCGACCGAAGCGAAACGTCACCCAGCAGAGAAGGACGGCGCCAAGGGCGACGGGCAGGCGAGCGACCCAGTCGCGCGCGCCAAGAACGCGAAATTCGAGCGCGATGAGCCAGTACAGCAGAGGAGCCTTCTCGACATAGGGAACGCCGTCGAGATGGGGGATAACCCAGTCGCCCGAGGTGAGCATGTTGCGCGCGATTTGCGCGTGGGCGGCATCCACGTCATCCATGAGGGAGGGCGGGGAAACGGCGCAGCCCAAAAAGACCAGAGCAGCGAAGAAGAGAACCGTGGGCCCGAAGCTCGAAGACATCATCCTGTTAGGGTCGGACGTGCACCCTCCGAAGGTAGTTTCCGCAAAGAGCGGCGAGAGTTCCCGCTATGAGACGGCCCCAGCCGCTTGCCGGATGCGTTTCCGAGGCGTGAACCCGGCGAGAAGATACGGTCAAGACGAACGATTCCAAATGGCCGGAAGTCACGAAAAAATGTGGTGAATGTCAGGGGTTTCGGGAGTTGCATTCCAAGATTTTTTGACGGAGACTAACGGGTCTCTTGCGGGCCGTCTCTCGCGCTGTGCCATTGCGGTCCCGTGAGCCTGCAACCGGTTGCCGGAGGCCTGGGCGCCGCTTGCGGGCGCAATTCGAAAATGTCCCAGATCTTCCACCGCAGCACGAACTTCATCTCGCGGTTCACGATTTTTGCGGGGATTTTTCTGGTGGCCCTGGCCGGGCTGGTGGCCGCGGCGATCGCGCGCTCCCCATACAAGACGAACCAGTACGTGGCGCGGCAACAGCCGGTGCAGTTCAGCCACAAGCATCACGTGGCCGATGACGGGATCGACTGCCGCTACTGCCACAGCGGAGTGGAAACTTCTGCGACGGCGGGAATTCCTCCGACAAAGACCTGCATGAACTGCCACTCGGTGCTGTTTCGGGACGCGGACTATCTCGAGCCGGTGCGGGAGAGTTTCCGTACGGGCAAGCCGATTGAGTGGGTGAAGGTGCACCGGTTGCCCGATTTTGTGTACTTCGACCACAGCATCCACGTGAACAAGGGGATCGGGTGTTCGTCCTGCCACGGCCCGGTGAACCAGATGCCGCTGATCTGGCAGGCGACTCCGATGCTGATGAGCTGGTGCCTCGATTGCCACCGCAGCCCGGAGGCCGCGCTGAGGCCGAAGGAGCAGGTTTTCAACATGGACTGGCAGCCGCCGGCGAACCAGGCAGAGCTCGGGAAGCAGCTTCGGACTCAATACAATCTGCGTTCCACCGAAGAGCTGACGAGTTGCTCGACGTGTCACCGGTGATGGGGGTCTTGCGGGACGAGGCATGAAACAGGAAGAGCACAGCAGCGCGGGCGAGAGTCGCGAGGAAGACGCGGCGGACTTGACGCCGCGCGAGCAGAAACTCGACCTGGGCCAGGTGCGCGCACGGCTGGCGGCCGGCGGCGGCAAGGAGTACTGGCGCAGCCTGGAAGAGCTGGCGGGCGACGAGCACTTCGCGGAGATGCTGCACCGGGAGTTCCCGCGGCAAGCGAGCGAGTGGGATGACTCGGTGGACCGGCGCGATTTCCTGAAGCTGATGGCGGCTTCGCTGGCTTTGGCGGGGTTGTCCGGCTGCGGAAGAAAACCGGAACAAACCATCGTTCCCTACATCAAGCAACCGGCGGGCCTGACGCCGGGCAAGCCACAATACTATGCGACCTCGATGACCGTCGGCGCGGACGCCATCGGCCTCCTGGTCGAGAGCCACGAGGGCCGGCCGACAAAGATCGAAGGAAATCCCGACCATCCGGGCAGCCTGGGAGCAACGGATGCCTTCGCGCAGGCGGCGATTCTGGGGCTCTATGATCCGGACCGCTCGCAAACGCCGCTGTATCTCGGCGAGATTCGCACGTGGGCGGAATTCCTGGACATCGCGGCAGGGACGGTCGCCGTGGCGAAGAGCAGCGCCGGCGAAGGCCTGCGGGTGCTGACGGGGAGCGTGGTTTCGCCGACGCTCGCGGCGCAGTTGGGCGCGCTGCTGGCGGCCTTTCCGAAGGCCAAGTGGCACGAGTGGGAGGCCACAGGCTCGGACGGCGCGAGGGAAGGCGGGAAGCTGGCGTTCGGGCGATACGTGCAGACCGTGTACCGGCCGTCGCGGGCGGACGTGATTGTTTCGCTGGACGCGGACTTCCTGGGAGTCGGGCCGGGGCACGTGCGCTACGCGAAGGAGTTTTTCCGGAGGAGGAAGATCGGCGGCCCGGCGCAAACGGGAGAGCTGAACCGGCTCTATGTCCTCGAGCCGACGCCCTCGGTGACGGGGTCGGCAGCGGAGCATCGCGTGCCGATGCGCGCCTCGGACGTGGCGCTGTTTGCGCGGGCGTTGGCGGCAGAGCTGGGATTAGGAGGCGCTGCGGCCGCGCCGGCGGGGAGCGAAAAGCTGCTGGAAGCGATTGCCGCGGACCTGCGCGCGCATCGCGGAACCGGGCTGGTGGTGGCGGGCGAATGGCAGCCGGCGGAGGTGCACGCGCTGGCGCACGCGATGAATGCCGCGCTCGAGAACGCCGGCAAGACGGTGTACTACATCGAGCCGGTGGAAGCGCGGCCGGTGAACCACCTCGAGTCGCTGCGGGAATTGTGCGCGGACATGGACGCAGGCCACGTGGACACGCTGCTGATTCTCGGCGGGAATCCTGTCTACGACGCGCCGCATGACTTTGATTTTGCGGCGCGGCTCAAGAACGTGCGGCAGACGGTGCACCTCAGCGCGTACTTCGACGAAACCTCCGCGAACTGCGTCTGGCACATTCCCGAGGCGCACTTTCTCGAGTCTTGGAGCGATACGCGGGCATTCGACGGTACGGCGAGCATCGCGCAGCCGCTGATCCGGCCGTTCTACCAGGGCAAGACGGCGCATGACGTGGTTGGGGCGTTCAGCGAAAAGCCGGGAATGACGAGCTACGACCGCGTGCGCGGCACCTGGATCGGCGGGCGCACCGAAAAAGAGTGGCGCAAGTGGCTGCATGACGGGGTGATTGAAGGAACGGCCTACGCGCCGATCAACGTCGCAGTGAAGTGGAGCCCGGGGAGCTTGCCCCCGCGCCAAGCGGCGCCCGACGCGCTGGAGTTCATTTTCCGGCCCGATCCCAGCGTGCACGACGGGCGCTTTGCGAATAACGGCTGGCTGCAGGAACTGCCCAAG
>DASPOW010000013.1:0-8069 GCA_035625855.1 Candidatus Methylomirabilota bacterium
TGGCACCGGCGGCGAAGCACTCGAGCGACATCGCGATGCCGAGTTTCACCCAGGAAACCTGGATGTTGCGAATCGCTCCATGGAGCAGGACGCGCGCAAGCGCATGAACGCGGAGGTGCTCATCGCGGGTTGCGCCGGGCCGCGCGCCTCCCTGCTGGTAAAGGCGCGTGTTCCGGTGCACGAACCCCAGGGGAACGAACTCGGTGAAGCCGCCGGTGCGCTCCTGGATTGCGCGAAGCAGGAGAATGTGGCGGACCCAATCCGCGGGCTCCTCGACGTGGCCGTACATCATGGTTGAGGTGGAAGGAATGCCGAGCTCGTGGGCCGCAGTGATGATTTCGATCCAGCGCGCGACGGGGAGCTTGTTGGGGCTCAGACGGCCGCGAACGCGGTCATCGAGAATCTCCGCGGCGGTGCCGGGGATGCTGCCGAGGCCCTCGTCCTTGAGCATGCGCAGGTAGTCGCGCAAAGGCATGCATGTCTTTTCGGCGCCGTAGGAGATTTCCATGGGCGAGAAGGCATGGATGTGCATTCCGGGGATGGCGCGCTTGATGGCGCGAAGAATGTCGCGATAAAAAAAGCCGTCGAACTCGCGGGGCAGGCCGCCCTGAATGCAGACTTCGGTGGCGCCGGCGTCGCGGGCCTCCCGCGCTTTGCGCACGATGGAGTCGAGGGAATGCGAGTAGGCGTCCGGCGCAGCGGGGCCACGGGCGAATCCGCAGAAGCTGCAGCCGACAAAACAGACATTCGTGAAGTTGATGTTGCGATTGACGACGTAGGTGACGGCGTCGCCGGCGGCTTCGCGGCGCAGAACATCCGCCACGGCGATGAGCGCGGCGGCGTCATCGCCCGTTGCGGCGGCAAGGGACAGCCCCTGCTCGAAGCCCAAGCGCTCGCCGGCAAGGGCCGCGGAAAGCGCGGCGCGCACCTCGGGGTTCGCGGCCGCCAGAGCCGCTGACGACCGAGCTTGGGCCATAGGTGCTTCGCTCATTCCACGGGATTGTACCGCGAACAGGCGAGGGCCAGAGCGCTTCTCCTGCCGGGACTCGAGATGCGCCGCAGGATACGTCGAGCAATTGACAAGGCAGGCGCAAGGCCTGTATTTGATTCTGCGCGAAAGATGGGAAAACGACTCGCGGAGTTCTTCCGGTCGGACTTGGGTGTGCTGGCTTGCGCGGCGGCGCTGCGTTTGGCGCTTCATCTCGCGACAAATGGGCACTATGGATTCCACCGCGATGAGTTGCAGACCCTGGATGACGCGCGTCACCTCGACTGGGGTTTCGTAGCGTATCCGCCCGTGACGCCACTCCTGGGCCGTCTGGAACTGATCCTGTTCGGGACTTCATTGACTGGTTTTCGCGTGCTTTCTGCCGCGGCGGTGAGCCTGGTCATGGTGCTGGCCGGTTTGATCGCCAAGGAGTTGGGCGGAAACCGCGAGATGCAACTGGCCGCGGCGGTCGCCGCGGGAATCGCGCCGGTTTCTCTTATTCAAGGCGCGGTATTCCAATACGTCTCGTTCGACTACCTGTGGGGCGTCACTGTTACGTATTTCCTTGTCCGGCTGGTGAACTCACAGGATGCGCGCTGGTGGGTGCCGATTGGCCTCGTCCTGGGTTTGGGGATGGAGACACGTTACACCATGGGCTTCCTGGCGGTGGGGATTGCCGGAGCGGTCCTCTTGACTGACGCGCGGCGCTTTCTGCGCAGCCCGTGGCTGTGGGCCGGCGTCGGGTTTTCCATCCTGACTTTCTTGCCCAACGATATCTGGCAGGCGCGACACCATTTCATCTCGGTGGAGTTTCTGTCGCGGCTGCACGCGCGGGACCTGCGCCAAGGCCGTTACAAAGGATTTTTCCCGGAGCAACTTCTAGTCTGCGTCAACTTCCTGACGGCTCCTCTCGCGCTCATGGGGTTGTGGTTCTACCTGGTTCACAGAGGGGGGCGGCGGTATCGCTTGCTGGGATGGACGTTTGTCATACCCTTCGCGCTGTTCGCCTTGGCCGGTGCGCGTTCTTACTACACAGCTCCGCTCTATCCGATGGTGGTGGCCGGCGGCAGCGTGCTGTTCGGCAAGTGGGCGGCGGGATTGCAAGCGGCGTGGTCACGCTTGGCGCGCTGGTTGCTTTGGGGGGCGATGGCCACCGGAGGAGCGTGCTTCGGGGCGCTGGTGCTGCCGATTGCCCCAATCGGTTCGAGTGTGTGGAAGATTACCAGCGCGATGCACGATCAGTTTCGCGAAGAGATCGGCTGGCCGGAACTGGCGCAAGGCGTCGCTAGCATCTACGGCTCGTTGAGCGCCGAGGAGCAGGCGAATACAGGGATTCTCGCCGGGAACTATGGAGAAGGAGGCGCGCTGAACCTGTACGGCCCCTCGCTGGGCTTGCCTCATGCGATGTGCCTGACGAATTCTTTCTGGTACCGGGGATACGACCTGCGCTTACCGCGGACCGTTATCCTGACGGGGTTCGACTTGGAGGAAGGTAAGAAGCTTTTCGAAAGCTGCGCCGTTGCCGGAAAAAACACAAACCCCTTCGGTGTTGAAAACGAGGAGTCACGCTACCATCCCGACACTCTGCTGTGCCGGAATTTGCGCATGCCCTGGGCGGTTTACTGGGAGCGCTTCCGGCGCTTCGGATGACTTGCGAAAGCTCGGGCACCCGCCGGTCTTAGCCTGCGCCAGACGGAGAGGGTTGATCACGGTTCAGGCAAAACGCCGCCACGAGTGTCACTTCTTCAAGGACGGCATGGCGACGGCCAGAGTGTCGTGGTGATACGAGATGAGGCTGCGCAGGTAAGGACCAATTTGCGCCGTGCCGACGAAGCCGACGGCGCGCGCGGCGGCTTCCTGCTGCTCGGCGGGAATGTCCGCGCTTTCCGCGTAATGCTTGAGGTCACGATAGAAATCGATGGAGAGAATATCCCACGCCGCGCCCTGGTCGCGCACAAAGACGAAAAGCTCAGGCCGGTGCAGGTATTTCTGGAAAGTGCTTTCCATTTGGCGTTCCTGGCGCAACTCGGCGAGCTTGCCGGGGAGGGCGTGGAGCATTTCCACATGGAAGAAGCCGGCCCCGGCAAAGGCGCCCTTCAGGGAGTCGAGCGGCGGGCCGTACATGAAGATGTCTTCGCGCCAGGCAGTGGCCTGCTGGATCCGCGCGGCAATGGCGGCGACGTCGGATGCTTTGGCGCGGCGGGCGACGCGCTCCGCGCTGTAATACTCGGCGTAGCTTCCCATCGGGTAGATGAGCAGCAGGTCCCAGTGGTCGCCCTGGCTGTGACGCATCCAGAAGGGCGGAGCATCGCCTGAGGCGGGAAGCTTCTCGAAATACGTTCGCAGCAGACCGACAAGGCTGATCAACTCGCCCGGCGCGGCCTGGAGAAGTTCCACGCGGTAAAGCTGCGCGGCCGGAGCCGCCGCAGGCGGAGGCTGCTGCGGGGCCGGCACGGCAGAAAGCGCGGCGCCGAGCAGCGCTGCGATCAGGACAAAGCGCATGGCGACCTCCTTTTGGCGCGCAGCGAGGTTATACCAGAATGACCGGCCATTTTTGACGGCAAGCGCCGGGCGGAATCGAAAACGGCGCTGTGGCCTGACGGCTCCGTGTCCGCTAAGATAAAAATGACCATGAAGCGGGTTGTGATTGCGCTCTTGATCGCGGCCGTGGCTGCCGCCGTCGGAGTGCTGCTTCTGCGGCAGGTGCTGCACGACGGAGTGAGCGCGAAGGCCGAGCCGACAGGCCTGGAAAAGGCGGTGGCGGCGCGCTTGCGCCACCTGGCGATTCCCGCCGACGCGCGCTCCAGGACAAATCCCGTTCCGGCGTCTCCGCAAGCGGTCCGCGAAGGCATGCTGCACTTCGCGGATCATTGCGCGACGTGCCATGGCAACGACGGCGGCGGCGACACGCTCTACGGCCGCGGGCTCTATCCCAAGCCCCCCGACATGCGCACCGCGCACACGCAGGAACTCTCCGACGGCGAGCTTTTCTGGATTATCGAAAATGGAGTACGCTTCACGGGTATGCCTGCGTTCTCCTCGCACGGAGAGGAGGACGCAAGCTGGAGGCTGGTCCGGTTCATCCGGCACCTGCCGCAGCTGACGGCGGCGGAACGCCTGGAGATGCAGCGGACCAACCCGAAATCTCCGGACGATCTTGCCGAGGAAAAAGAAGAACAGGAGTTTCTCGAGGGGAAGTCTTCCGGGAAGCAGGAACAAAAGGCGCATCATCACTGAGCAACGAAGGAGATGGCGGCCGCGGAGGAGCGGGCGATGAGAAGAAACACGATACTGGCGCTGGCGGCAGCCTGTGCGCTGGCGGCGGCGCTGCTGACGGCGGGCGCCGTCCGGGCGCACGAGGGAAAGAAACACTTTATGGGGACGGTGACGCGGATCGAGCCGAAGATGATCGCGATTGAAGGAAAAGACGCGAAAACCGTGCAGATCACGCTGACCAGCGCAACCGTTTACGTGAAGGACAAGAAGCCGGCGAAGTTCCAGGACATTGCCCTAGGCGACCGGGTGGTCGTCCACGCCACGCCAAAGGGCACGGGTTATGAGGCGGACGAAGTGGAAATCGGGCCGCCGATGAAGAAGGCGCCTACGTCTTTCTAACGGCCCATTCCGTCCCGCGCGGAGATTCGCGCGAGGATGTCCTGCGGAGCGCCCTGCGCCACAACCGAACCCGCATCCAGCGCGATCAAGCGCTCGCCCAGCGAGCGCGCTTCCTCCCGGCTGTGGGTCACATAGACAACCGGCAACTGCCGAGCCGCGTTCCAGCGGCGCAGGTCCTCCACGATTCCTGCACGCAGCTCTTCGTCGAGCGCCGAGAGCGGCTCATCGAGCAGGAGGATCTGCGGGTCTGTGACCAGCGAGCGGGCCAGCGCGGCGCGCTGGCGCTCGCCGCCGGAGATTTCTCCAGGGCGGCGGGCCAGGACATGGCCCGCGCGGAACGAATCGAGCACTCCACGGGCGCGGGCGCGGCGCTCCGCAAGAGGCAAGTGGCCGAGGCCGTAGGCGACGTTCTCTTCGACGGTGAGGTGCGGAAATAGGGCCAGGGACTGGAAAACGTAGGCGACGCGGCGTTTCTGCGGCGCGAGATTCACGTGGGCGGAGGAGTCGAACAGAACCCGCTCGCCGACGGCGATGCGGCCCGCGCCGGGCGAAGTAAGCCCGGCAAGACAATCGAGGAGCGTGGATTTGCCCGCTCCTGAAGGCCCGGAAAGAATCGTGAATCCGGGGGGAACTTCAACGGCCACGTCGAGCGCGAAGGTGAGTGCGCGACCGTCGCGAAATTCCTTGCGCAAGTGGGCGGTGAGCGGCGCAGATTCCGCTCGCAGAAGCGGCGGCGTCAGCGGGCGGTCCACGGCGACCACACGCGGCGGTTCACGGCATAAACGATGGAGAGCGCACTAAAAGAAATGAGCAGAAGCACGAGCGCCAGGCGGCCCGCTCCGGAGTAATCCATCGCTTCCACGGAATCGTAGATGGCAATGGAAACGGTACGGGTGATGCCCGGGAGATTGCCGCCCACCATCAGCACGACACCGAACTCGCCGAGGGTGTGCGCGAAGCTGAGGACGAAAGCAGTGACGAGCCCGGGGAAGGAAAGCGGCAGAACGATGCGAAAGAAGGTCCGCGAGCGCGAGACGCCGAGCAGGGCGGAGGCCTGAACCAGCCTGGGGTCCACATTCCGGAAGGAACTGACGAGCGGTTGCACGGCAAACGGCAGGCTATAGAGCAGCGAGGCAACGACCAGACCTTCAAAAGAAAATGCCAAGCCGCGTCCGAAAAGGCCGCTCCAGAGGCGGCCCAGAGGGCTGCGCGGGCCCATGGCGACGAGCAAATAGAAACCAAGCACCGTAGGGGGGAGGACCAATGGCAGAGCGACGAAGGCTTCGACAAGAAAGCGACCGCGCCAGCGGCCGAAAGCCAGCCAAGCGGCCAGGAGGAGAGCAATCGCGAGCAACAAGAGCGAGACGATCGCGGCGAGACGCAGCGAGAGGAGAAGAGACTCGAAACTCATAAGCCTTTGGGGGGCGCGGAAACCGCAGGCACGGTAAAGCCGTAGCGTTCGAGAATCGCGCGGGCGGCAGGCCCCTTGACGAATGCAAGAAAGGCGCGCGCGGCGTCCTTCTGCGCAGAGGATTTCAGAACCACGGCGGCCTGTTCGATCGGCGGGTATAGGTCCTGCGGGATCATCCAGAACGCGCCCTTGTCCTTCATCGGAGCGGAAAGCGCGTGGGAGTAAGAAAGAATTCCGGCCTGGGCATTGCCGGACTCGACGAACTGCGCGGTCTGCGAAATATTTTCGCCATAAACGATCTTGGCTTCGAGTTTCTCGAAGAGGCCGGCGCCCTTCAGCGCGTCGACCGCGGCGCGGCCGTAGGGCGCGTGCTGCGGATTAGCCACGGCGACTCTCTGCACCTCGGGATCGAGGAGAACGTCCCAGTGATTCCTGGCAACATCCACGCGGACGCCCGCCGGGACCCAGATCACGATGCGGCCAATGGCGTACATGAACAAGGTGCCCGGCTCGGCGTGGCCGGAGGCCTCCAGCTTGCGGGCATACTCCACATCGGCGGAGAAAAACGCGTCGAAGGGCGCGCCGTTCTGGATCTGGGAAAAGAAATTACCGGAGGAGCCGAAGGTGGGAATGACCTTGTTGCCGGCGCCTTTCTCATATTCGGCGGCGAGGTCTTTCATGGCGAACTGCAAATCGGCGGCGGCAGCGACGCGGATTTCGCGGGACTGCGGAGAGAGCGCCGGGCCACGCGGCGTAAGCGCGGCGGCGCAGAGGAAAAACGGGAGACAACTCGAAGCGAACGGGACGAGTTTCATCGGCGGCTCCTTGAGAATCGGCGCAGTTCAGACGCGCAAAACCATGACTTCGGTGGCCTTGACGAGAGCCGCAGCCCGGTCGCCGGGCTTGAGGCGCAATTCGCGGGCGGCATCGGCGGTGATGATGGAGGTGATGCGCTGCTCGCCGAAGCCGAGGGTGACCTGGGCGAGGAGACCGTCCAGCTTTACGTGAAGGACGCGGCCGATGAGCTGATTGCGCCCGCTGATGCGGCGGAAATCGGTGCGGCGGCTCTTGACCGGCCCGCGCTCGAGCGATCTGGGAAGAAAACGATCGATTTCGGTTTCGGGGATGCGGTGGTGGCCTCCAGGAGTCCGCGCAGAGCGGATTTTTCCGCGATAGATCCATTGTTTGAGCGTGGGATAGCTGATGCCGAGGATGCGGGCCGCTTCGCGCGGGGGAAAAAGTCTTGCGGTCACGGGTGGCGCCTTTCCGCCGATAGACAGAATAGGACATATCCATACGCCACTGCAATACGATTCTATGCGGTTGGTGGCTAGCCGGCCTGCCGTTACGGGCGGCTAATTGCGAAGGGGCTTGCCGGTCTTGAGGGTGTGAGCGATGCGCTCCTGCGTCTTGCGCTCGCCGCAGAGGGAGACGAAGGCCTCGCGCTCCAGGTCGAGAATGTACTGCTCGCTGACGGTCTGCGGAGCGCTCAGCGCGCCTCCGGCCAGGATGTTGGCAAGCTTGCGGCCAACGACGGCGTCGTACTCCGAGGCGAAGCCGCCGCGGACGAGGAGGTGAATGGCAAGCTTGGCGCCGGCGAGGAACTGCGCGCCGAGAACGCGAATCTGCGTGCTGGCGGCGCCTTCGGCGGGAGAAGCGGCCGCGGGACGATACCCGGCGCGAACCATGGCGAGCGCGGCTTCCTTCGCGTCGGCGACCAGGCGGTCGCGGTTCATGGAGATGCCGTCTTCGCGGCGGAGGAATCCGAGCGCGCGGGATTCTTCGGCGCTGGTGCCGACCTTGGCCATAGCGATGGTTTCGAACACGGGCTTGAGGGCATGGAAGAGGTCGAGGTCTTCGCCGCCCGCGGCGTGTTCATTGGCGCGGATCAGCATTTCCTTCGTGCCGCCGCCGCCGGGGATCAGGCCGACGCCGGTCTCGACAAGGCCGATGTAAGCCTCCGCGGCGGCTTGCACGCGGGGCGTATGCAGGCCGATCTCGCAGCCCCCGCCGAGGGCCATTCCCTGCGGAGCGGCGACCACGGGCTTCTTCGCA
>DASPOW010000014.1:0-5248 GCA_035625855.1 Candidatus Methylomirabilota bacterium
CATCAGCAACACAAAACACAGCGGAACCTAAGCGCGGCGAAGCGACGGAGCTCACCGGCAAGGTCACCAGCGCGAAGATGGAAAAGACCATCGTCGTCGAGGTGACCCGCCTGGTGCAGCACCCGCAGTACCACCGCGTGGTGCGGCTCTCGAAGAAGTTTTACGCCCATGACGAGCAGCGCGAAGCCAAACAGGGCGACACCGTGCGGATTATTGCCTCGCGGCCGATTTCGCGCCTGAAGCGCTGGCGCCTCGCGGAAGTGCTGATGCGCGGCGCCCGCGCGGAGTAAGAAGGGACAGGGGAGCAGAGCCATGATTCAGATGCGAACCTGGCTGACGGTGGCGGACAATTCCGGCGCGCGGAAGCTGATGTGCATCCTGCCCATCGGCGGCGATGCCGGGCTCAAGGCGGGCCTCGGCGATATTGTCACCGCTTCGGTGAAGGAAGCGACGCCCGAAAGCCAGATCAAGGAAGGCAAAGTCGTGAAAGCGGTGATCGTGAGGATGCGCAAAGAGCAGCGCCGCAAGGACGGCACCTACATCCGTTTCGACGACAACGCCGCCGTGCTCATCAACGACGCCAACGAGCCGGTCGGCACCCGCGTCTTTGGCCCTGTGGCCCGCGAGCTGCGCGACAAACAGTTTACCAAGATTGTTTCCCTGGCCCCGGAGGTTTGGTAGCAACCGCCATGAACGCAGCAAACCAGGCTTCGACGCTTCCGCTGATTCGCAAGGGCGATACCGTCCGCGTGATGAGCGGCCGCGACCGCGGCAAGACCGGTCGCGTGCTCTCCGTGCATCCCAGGCAGAACCAGATCGTCGTGGAGCACGCCAACATCATCAAGCGCCACACCCGCCCCAACCCGTCGAAAAACATCAAGGGCGGCATCGTCGAAAAAGAAGGCCCCATGCATATTTCCAACGTCATGATTGTCTGCCCGTCGTGCGGCAAGCAGGCGCGCATCGCGCACACCAGGCTGCCCGACGGCACGTCGGCCCGGGCTTGCCGCCGCTGCAACACGACGCTGGACAAGTGAGGATTCGGGCGCAAACCTTATGATGAGCCGGATGCAGGAACGCTATCGCAAGGAGGCTGTGCCCGCGCTGATGAAGCGCTTCGGGCAGTCCAATCCCATGGCTGTCCCGCGGCTCGCCAAGATTACCCTGAACATCGGTCTCGGCGAGGCCAGCCAGAACGTCAAGATTGTGGACACCGCCGCCGTCGAACTGGGGCAGATTACCGGACAGAAGGCCGTCGTGACCCGCGCCAAGAAGTCCATTGCGAATTTCAAGATTCGCAAGGGCATGCCTATCGGCTGCGCGGTCACGCTTCGCGGCGACCGCATGTATGAGTTTCTCGACCGCCTCTGCAACGTCGTGCTCCCCCGCGTGCGCGACTTCAAGGGTCTTCCCGCGAACTCCTTCGACGGCCGCGGCAATTACACCCTCGGCCTCAAGGACCAGCTGGTGTTCCCGGAAATTGATTACACGCGCGTGGACAAGATCAAGGGAATGAATATTACCCTCACCACGACCGCCCGGAACGACGAAGAAGGCCGCGAGCTGCTGAAGCTCCTCGGCGTGCCGTTGCGCGGGTGAGGCATAGGAAAGGAACTCGATGGCGCGAACAGCTAAGATCGCCAAGACGCGGAAAAAGCCGAAGTTCAAGGTGCGCGTTCGCAACCGCTGCCGCAATTGCGGGCGTGCCCGCGGCTACATCCGCAAGTTCGAGCTCTGCCGCATCTGTTTCCGCGGCATGGCTCTGCGCGGCGAAATTCCCGGCGTCGTGAAAGCGAGCTGGTAGGACGAAGGAACCCAAACGATGCAGACCGATCCCATCGCAGACTTTCTTACGCGCATCCGCAACGCCGTCTCGGCCAAGCATGCGCGTCTTGATTTGCCGGCCTCGAAGCTCAAGGTCGAAATCGCCCGCATCCTCAAGGAAGAGGGCTACATCGCCAGCTTCAAGATGGTCGAGGAAAACAAGGTTCGCAAGGTGCTGCGCGTCTTCTTGAAATACACGCCCGACCGTCGCAGCGTTATTACCGGGCTGCGCCGCGTTTCGCGTCCCGGTTCGCGCCGCTACGTCGGGGCGGCGGAAATCAAGCCGGTCGTCGGCGGACTGGGGATCAGCATCCTCACCACGCCGAAGGGCTTGATGAGCGGCCGCGCCGCGCGCCGCGCCCGCATTGGCGGCGAAGTGCTCTGCGAAATCTGGTAGGCGCGGGTAAAGGAGAGAGGAGCAACACACAGCAATGTCGCGCATCGGGAAAAAGCCGGTCGCCGTGCCCAGCGGAGTCAAAGTCGCGCTGCAGGGCGGCAGTGTCGAAGTGCAGGGCCCCAAGGGCAAGCTCAACGTGCCGCTTCCGGCCGGCATTCAGTTCGAGCAGAAAGACGGCGCCCTCACCGCGACCCGCGCCTCGGACGAGCATCGCGCCCTGCACGGCCTCGCTCGCGCCCTGGTGGCCAACGCCGTGCGCGGCGTAACCGAGGGTTTCAAGAAAGAGCTGGACATTGTCGGTGTCGGATACCGCGCGGAGGTCAAGGGCAAGGGCGTAACCTTCCTGCTCGGCTATTCGCATCCGATCGAGTTCCCCATTCCGGAGGGAATCTCCATCGCCGTCGAAAAGCAGACGCACATCGTCGTCACCGGCGCGGACAAGGCTCGCGTCGGCCAGGTCGCCGCGGACCTGCGCGCTCTGCGCCCGCCCGACCCGTACAAGCAGAAAGGCATTCGTATCACCGGGCAGCGCCTGAAGAAGAAGGCCGGCAAGGCCGGCGTCAAGGCCGGAGCCCCGGCTTAGAAAGGCTAAGGAGAAGCACAGTGGCCAGAGTCCCAGTTCGGAGAATTTCCCGCGACGCGCACCGCCGCCGCGTTCACGAGCGTGTGCGCACCAGGCTCAGCGGCACGCCGGAGCGCCCGCGCCTGTGCGTCTATCGCTCGCTCGGGCACATCTACGCCCAGGTTGTGGACGACCGCACCGGGCGTACCTTGGCCTCGGCCAGTTCGCTTGATAAGGAAACGCGCAAGCGGATGAAGGGCGGCGGCAACATTGCCGCGGCGAAAGTCGTCGGCAAGGAAATCGCCGAGCGCGCCAAAGCAGCCAAGGTGGAGAAAGTCGTCTTCGATCGCGGGGGATACAAGTATCACGGCCGCGTTAAGGCTCTCGCCGACGCCGCCCGGGAAGCGGGGTTACAGTTTTAGCCTATGTCCAAGCAACTCTTGCGCGATAGTTTGGCGGTGCGGCGGCTCCTTGAGGTCAACGCCGCCGATTTGAAGGACGACGTGGTGGCCATCAATCGTGTCACCAAGGTCGTCAAGGGAGGCAAGAACCTCAGCTTTTCCGCCCTGGTGGTTGTCGGTGACCAGCGGGGTCACGCCGGATTCGGCATGGGCAAGGCCCGCGAAGTTCCCATGGCCATCAAAAAGGGAATCGAGCAGGCCAAGAAAAACCTGATCAAGCTGAACATGAAAGGCTCCACCATTCCGCATCAGGTCATCGGCCGCTACGGCTCGGCGCAGGTCCTCCTCAAGCCCGCGCCCGAGGGCACCGGCGTCATCGCCGGCGGCCCGGTGCGCAAGGTCATGCAGGTCGCCGGGATTCACAACGTGCTCACAAAATCCATCGGCACGTCGAACCCCCACAACGTCGTCAAGGCCACGTTCGCCGCGCTCCTCAGCTTGAAGGACGCCGGCCAGGTGGCGGAAACGCGCGCGAAGACGCTTGAAGAAATGATGGGCAAGCCGAAAGAAAAAGAACAGGAAAAGGCGGTCGCGGAAAGCTGATGACGGACGCAAAAAAACCGGGTTCCAGGAAAGCGGCGGGCACCGTGAGGATCAAGTGGGTGCGGAGTTTCATCGGCTGCACCGACGATATGCGCCAGACCGTGCGCGGTCTCGGCCTGCGCCGCCTGCGCCAGGTCGTCGAGCGGCAGGACACCCCGGCCGTGCGCGGCATGATTCACAAAGTGCGGCACCTCGTGGAAGTGGTGGAGTAGGAGAGCGGAATGGCCAAGAAAGAATCCAGCGGCGGAGCGAAGAAGCCCGCGGTGAGCCTTTCAAACCTGCGGCCGCCGCGCGGCTCGCGCCAGCGCAAGGTCCGCGTCGGCCGCGGCATGGGCTCGAAGCTCGGCAAGACCGCCGGGGCGGGCAACAAGGGCCAGCAGTCCCGCACCGGCTATTCCCGTCGTCGCGGTTTTGAAGGCGGCCAGATGCCCTTGCATCGCCGCATCCCCAAGCGCGGCTTTCACAATCCCTTCGGCAAGTCCGTCTCGGTCGTCAACGTCGAGCAGCTCAACGCCTTTCCCGCGGGGGAGACCGTGACTCCTGACCTTCTCCGTGCTCACGGCTTTGTCCGCCGCTCCGGGGACCTAGTCAAGATTCTCGGCGATGGCGAGCTCAAGACCAGGCTCACCATCCACGCCCACGCTTTCAGCGAGTCTGCCAAACGGAAGATCGCCGCTGCCGGCGGCACCGTTGAGGTGGTCGCGTAGGTTTTTATGGGACGTTTCTTCCAGGCTTTCGCGAATCTCTTCCGCATCGAGGACCTGCGGAAGCGTTTGCTCTTTACTCTCGGCCTGCTGGTCGTCTATCGCATCGGCGCGTACATCCCCACGCCCGGAATCAATACCGCCCTCCTTCAGCAGATGTTCGAGGCGGGCAAAGGCTCCGTCCTCGGCCTTTTCGATCTTTTCAGCGGAGGCAACTTCCGCCGCCTGACCATCTTTGCGCTCGGCATCATGCCGTACATCACCTCTTCCATCATCCTGCAGTTGCTCACCGTCGTGTTTCCCTACCTCGAGCGCCTGCAGAAAGAGGGCGAGCTCGGCCGCCGCAAGATTACCCAGTACACCCGCTACATGACCATTGCCTTGAGCGTTATCCAATCGGTCTCCATCGCCTCCACGCTGCAGCAGCAGACGTTCCAGGGGCAGCTCCTGGTTTACAACCCCGGCTGGCGCTTCATCCTGATGACTATCCTCACGCTCACCACCGGTTCGGCGTTCATCATGTGGCTTGGCGAGCAGATTTCCGAGCGCGGCGTTGGCAACGGCATGTCGCTCATCATCTTCACCGGCATCATCGTCGGCCTTCCGCGCGCCATCCAGGACCTCTACGAAAAGCTGACCACGGGCCAGTTTTCCGCGCTGGGCTTGATCCTGCTCGTTGCCCTGATGATTGCCGTCGTCGCCTTTATCGTTTTTGTCGAGGGCGGACAGCGGCGCATCCCCGTCCAGTACGCCAAGC
>DASPOW010000015.1:0-3936 GCA_035625855.1 Candidatus Methylomirabilota bacterium
CGCAGCAATCGCCCGAGAAAATCGTCCGCGAGATCAACCTTGTGGATGTGCTCTTCACTGTCCTGAACCGCCGCAACAAACTCGTCGCCGACCTGGAGAAGGAAAGCTTCAAGGTTTCCGACGACGGCGTCGTGCAGAACATCCGCTATTTCAGCCGGCAAAGCGATCTGCCGCTGCGCATCGGCATGCTGCTGGATACTTCCAACAGCATCCGCGACCGCATCCAGTTCGAAAAAGACGCGGCGATCAATTTCCTCTTCAATGTCATGCGCCGCGGCCGGGACCAGTCGTTTCTCATGACTTTCGACGACCGGCCGTACCTGCAGCAGGCGTTCACCGACGACACCGGGCGGATGCGCGACGAAATCTTCAAGTTGAAGGCCGGCGGGGGCACGGCCATCTACGACGCCATCTACGAAGCGTGCAGAAACCAGTTGAGCCGGCCGCCGCGCCCCGCCGGAGACCTGCCCGACGTTGTCCGCCGGGTCATGATTCTCATCAGCGACGGCGACGACAATCTCTCCGAGCACACCCGCGGGGAGGCCATCGAAATGGCGCAGCGCACCAGCGTGGTCATCTACACCATCAGCACGAGCACACAGTGGGCCACGCTTTCGGAGACCGACAAGAGCAAAGTTTCGGACCGCAAGGTGCACAAGACCGAGGGAGACCAGATTCTCCAGGAAATCGCCGACGAAACCGGCGGCCGCGCCTTCTTCCCCTACCACGTGGACGATTTGGACCAGTCTTTTCAGGACATCGGGGACGAGCTGCGCAACCAGTATTCCATCGCCTACAACCCGTCGAACTACGTGATCAACGGCAGGTATCACCGCATCAAGATCGACATTGTGGACCGCAAGGGTCTGCAGGTGCGCGCCCGCCGCGGCTACTACGCGCGAAACGTCGACACATCGCCGGCGAAGCCCACCGGCAACTAGCGCCTGGCGGCCGACACCGGAAACTCTAGCGCGAGACGTCGCGGAACAGCACCGCGTCCGCTTCCGCGTGGCCTCTTTCGATGGCGAGCTGCGAGCCGTCGGGTGAGAAGAAGAAGCGGTAAATGCTTTCCGAGGTAAAGTGCGTGAACTGACGGCGCTGTGTGCCGTCCAAGGGCTGAATCCATAGGTTGTCTACGCCGTTCTCCCGCACCGCGTAGACAATGGAGTTGCCGTCGGGCCCCCAGGCAAGCTGGGAGCGGATTCGCGGGTCCCATTCGAGGTACTGTTTTTTCCCGTCAGCAAGCGTCCGCACTGCGATGCGAACGTTCTGCTCTCCTTCTTCCGCGTAAACGACCCTCTTGCTGTCTGGCGACAGGCGGAAAAAGCCGACCCTGCCGGACACGACCGTTTCGGGTTCCCCTCCGCCGATAGGCACGCGACGATAGCCCCGGCTTTCTCCCCGGTCCACGAAATACACCCACTGTCCGTCCGCGGAGCACTCCGGGCCCTCGTCATTCTTGCCGAACGTCAACTGTTTGGGATTCGTTCCCGAGGCGTCGACCCTCCAGAGGTTGACAGCGGAGCTTTGCGGAAGCGAGAGCGCGCGGTACACGATGTAGCGCGAGCCGCAGGCTGCGGCTTGGTCCGCAAGGCGTTCGGCGCTTGCGTGAACCAAGGTCTCTGTTCCTTGCGGGCTCACCAGAAGGACTTTTCCGTCTCGAGCCGCAATAAGGCGGCCGTCCTGCGTCCAGCTCCACCCTGAAACGGGAGCTCGTGAGCTCATCGGTACCGGCCGAACCGATTGCGGAGACTTGGAAGGCGCCACTTCCAGTTCGACTTTCGACTCACGCGAGACCGCCGCGAACGTATGCCCGTCGGAAGCCACGCTCGGCCAGCGATATTCATTCGCATCAGGCGTGATCAGGTGAAATCCGCCTCCGGGATACGAAATCACGCCCATCTGCTCCCGTTCGAGCCCCGTGTCCAGGAGCTTGGCGGCGACCAGCAAGTTCTTTCCATCCGGCAGCCACGCGATGAATCCGAAAATTCTGTCATTGGCGGCAATGATCACATGCCGGTTTCCTGTGTCTGCATCCACGGCAAGAAATCCGCTGATCTGCCCTGCGGCCGGCTGGATGACGGGAACCAAAATTGTCTTGCCGTCCGGCGACCACGCCAGCGTGTAGTAATCCGTAGCCAGGGGCTCGTCGGAAAAAAGCGTGCGGTCGATCGAGCCGTCCTTGCGCGCCACGATGAGGTCGAAGCGTAACGTTACGCCCCTCTGCCGCAGGAAGGCGAAGCGCTCGCCCTCGGGCGAGAATGTGATCGGGCTGTCGATGTCGTGGACCAGCAGCCGCGGGGTTCCGCCAAGCACCGGGGCCTGGTAAAGGTCTTGAACATCCGGATGCGCGTCGTCCCGCCGCACGAAATAGACGGAGCCTCCGTCGGGCGAAAACTGCAGCCCGCCATAGCGCGTGGCCAGGGCTGGCTCGATTTGGGTGTTGCTGCCGCTCTGGACGTGGCGCAGCCAAAGCGATTGTTTCCCGGCTTCCTCGAGCGTGTGCAGGAGGTACTTGCCGTCTGGCGACAGGGCGGCTATCAGCACGTTGCCGTTGTTGGTGAGCTTCTGAATACTGACCTGCTCGAAAGGAACGCGGCGCGAGCGTTCGATGAAGGCGTAGATGCCGAACGCCGCGGCCAGCACCAGCACCGCCAGGAAGCCGGCAATCAGCCCCGCGCCGATCTTGTGCTCCCGCGCCGCAGCCACCAGCGCCGAGCCGCTCGAGGGCGCCGCGGTTTGGGCCCCGCCCCGCGTCGCAGCCGCCGACGTAGCGCCCCCGCGCACAGCCGTAGAAAAGCCGGAGGCGGAGGATTCTCCCCGCTGCAGGCGCTTCAGGTCCGCCCGCATCTCGGCGGCGACCTGGTAGCGCAGGTCGCGGTCCTTCTCCAGCGCCTTGTTCACGATGCGCTCGAACTCCGCCGGAAGCTCCCGATTGAGTGAAACCGGAGCGGCCGGCGCTTCGTGGAGAATCTTGGCGAAGATCACGGCGCTGGTGTTGCCCGGGAACGCCTGCTTCCCCGTTCCCATCTGGTAGAGCACCGTACCGAAAGAAAACAGGTCCGAGCGCGCGTCCAGTTCTTCTCCGCGAGCCTGCTCCGGCGACATATAAGCGACCGTGCCGACCGCGGTTCCCGGATCGGTCAGCCCCAGCCGCGTCGCGCCGCCGATAGTCGCGTTCGTGTCTCCGTTCCCGTGTTCCGGCAGCAGCTTGGCCAAGCCAAAATCGAGGATCTTCGCCGCGCCCCGGTCGGTGATGAAAATATTCGCCGGCTTGATATCGCGGTGCAGGATGCCTTTTCTGTGCGCGGCGTCAAGCGCGTCCGTAACCTGGATGGCGATTTCCAGCGTCTGCGTAAAGGGAAGCGGCTTGCCGGTGAGCAGCTTGTCGAGCGAGGCGCCCTCGAGAAGTTCCATCACCAGGAAGGTGCGGCCTTCGTGCTCCTCGATGGCGTGCAGTGTGCAAATCCCCGGATGATTGAGAGCGGAAGCCGTGCGCGCCTCGCGCACGAAACGCTCGGCGGCCTGTGGGTCGCGGTGCGTCTCTTCCGGCAGGAACTTCAGCGCCACGCGCCGGGCGAGTTTTGTATCCTCCGCTTCGTACACCACTCCCATTCCGCCGCCGCCGATCTGGCGAAGGATGCGGTAGTGGAAGATGGTTTGTCCGGTCACGGCGTTTCGAGCGGGATATGGTAGCCGCCCGGTTTTGGGCGGTCAATTCGCGCTTGCGACCCGCAGCCACGGCTGCCGCAAGCGCTGGGAAGGGCAGCTAACTTTTGGGCGCGTAGTATCCCTTGCGGGCAAGAACCTTCAAGTCCTTGTTGGCCGTTTCGACCTTGATCTTGCGGTACCCGCCGTCGTGGAGCGTGTTGCTCGGGTAGTAGCCCAGCGTGTACTGCGTGCGCAACTCCTGCGAGATTTGGTCGAAGGCTTCTT
>DASPOW010000016.1:0-5943 GCA_035625855.1 Candidatus Methylomirabilota bacterium
GGCGCCCTGCGGCAGCCTCCCGTTCAGGGAGGCGAGCTTCAGGTTGATGTCGTTGAAGACCTTTTTCGTGTCCGTGACGTTTTCCGCGAGCTGCACGTAGACGATGGAAAGACCGGGCAGGGTAACGGAGCGGATGCCGTAGTCCGCGTCGGTGCCGGGATGAATCGAGGAGCTCTCGGCAATCTTTTCCTCGACGGCCCGCGTCACCAACTGCTCGACTTCGAGCGCGCGCACGCCGGGCCAGGGCGTCACGGCTACGCCGACGCGCACGGGAATTTCCGGGTCCTTGCGCTGTGGCATGGAGTTGTATCCGTACCAGCCCCACAAGACCGTGCCCACAAGCAGCACCCAGGCGATTTGCCGGTGCTCGACGAAGAACCGGGCGGTGTTGCGGCTGTTCTTTACGCTCTCTTCATCGCTTTGATGAGCCATGAGCGCGCCTCCGGGCTCCTACGGGATCACCTTGATTTCGTCGCCGTCCTTCAGAAGCGTGCCGCCGGAAATCACCACAGGATCGCCCGGCTTGAGTCCCTTGAGCACCGTGATCATGTTTCCGAGGGCGTCGCCAATCTCCACGAATCGCTCGCGCGCCACGGTTTTCCCGCCTTGCTCGCTCACGACGAAAACGGCGAAGCCGTCCGCGTGCTGGCTCGAACGCACCACTGCGCTGAGAGCAACGACTGTCGGCGGCTCCGCGAGTTTGCTGCCGGCCAGCGTGAGCGTCGCGATCATGCCCGGCTTCAACCGCTCGCCGGGATTGGGGATGGTCACTTCGACGGAAAAGACGCGGCTCTTTGGGTCCGCCGAAGGCGAAACGGAGGTGATGCGCCCGTGAAACTCGCCGGGAAGGGAAGTCGTGGTAATCGTTTGCGGCGCGCCGAGCCTGGCGTCGTTGATACGGGTGTCCGGGACGCCGAAGACGGCTTTCACGAGGCGGATGTCCGCAAGGACGAATCCCGGCGTCCCGGTTCCGGCAAGCGTGCCGACCTCGACCTGGCGGGTCAGCACCCAGCCATCGAGCGGCGACTTGAGCGAGCAGTCGTTGAACGCGGTCGTGGCCTGCTGCAGGCCCGCCTGGGCGTTTTCCACTGCGGCGGCGTCGGAGTCGTAAGCTGCTTTTGCGGCGTCGTATTGCACCTTGGTAACGCTGTCGCTCTTCAGGAGGTTCGAGGCGCGCTCGAAGTCCAGCTTGGCTTTGTCGTACCCGGCCCGGGCCTGGCGGAGTTGCGCCTTCGCGGAGTTCACGCGGTCGGCGTACTCGGCGTCGCGGACGTGGGCGAGCACTTCGCCCCGCGCGACGCGGTCGCCGGCTTGCAGGAGGCGCTTGCGGCCATCGGCGCCGGTGCGCTCCGCGACGCGGTCCACGTAGCCGCCGGACTTGAACGCCAGGCTCACCTGGGTGAAAGCCTCGATGTTGGCGGAGTAGCGCAGGCCGGAACTCTGGTCGTAGATTCCGGCGAGGCCGACCCGCACGGGTGTCGGCGGAGGCGCGGGCAATGCGGTGTCGCGGCAGGCGGCGGCCAGCCCGGCCATAAGCGCCGTCACAGCGAGGAGTCCCCAGGCGAACGGCCGCCGCTCTTTACGTTTGGATGCGGTGCTTTTGCGCATGGCTCACTCCTGACCCAGAGACTTCTCGAAATCGGCCCTGGCGATCCAGTAGGCGAGCAGCGCCTGGCTCTGCTGGCTCGCCGCGGATTCCAGCGAAGACCGCTGCTGGAGGACGTCCTTCAGGAGCGCTGCCTTCTGCGCGTACTGGTTCATCGTGACGCGAAGCCTTTCACGCTCGGCTTCGAGTTGCAGTTGTGCGGCGTGCAGCAGGGCGCGGCTTTCGCCGAGTTTGCGGTACTTTGCCGCGACGTCCACGAGCACCTGGGCTTCGGTCTCTTCCGCGGTGTTTTTCGATTCGGCGATCTGCTTGCCGGCGGCGGCCAGTTCGCGCCGGCGCCGCCCCCAGTCGAGTGGATCCCAGGTCACCAGCACCCCGGCGGTGGCGACGTTGGACGGCAGGAGGTTTACGCCGCTCAACGAGAGGTTCGTGACGGTGAGGCTCACGTCGGGAATGTATTCCGCTTTCACCGTGCGCCGGTTGAGCTCCGCCTGCTCGACCCGCAGCCGCGCCCCGAGAAGCTCCGGCCGGGCCCCGAGGGCCTTGGCCTGCGCCGCCTCGAGGCTCATTGCGATGTCTCCGGCTTCCGCGACCTCCGCAACGGAAAACTCCGTGCGGACGTCGCGCCCCAGCAGCACGTTCAACTGCTCCTTTTGGCTGG
This sequence comes from Candidatus Methylomirabilota bacterium, assembly GCA_035625855.1. Taxonomy (GTDB): domain Bacteria; phylum Acidobacteriota; class Terriglobia; order Acidiferrales; family UBA7541; genus Acidiferrum. The sequence goes on from DASPOW010000016.1 coordinate 2,268, forward strand.
CGAGGGCATTGCGCAGCGTCAGGTTGTTGTACTCCTCGAGCCCGATCCTGGCCTTGACGCTCATGCTCTCCGCCACCAGCGCCGCCTTCTCCCTCACCAGCTCTTCGGTCGTGCGCTCGAGCTCGCGGTCGAACTTCAGGTTCTCCTCGCTCGAAGCCAATTTGCTTTGCGTCTGCAGGATGGCGTAGTAAGCCTGCCGGACCTGGTTCTTCACAAGCTGCTTTTGCGCGCGCAGCTTCTGTTCATTCACCAGCTTCGCAAGGCGTGCCTGGCGGATGCTCAGCCCGACTTTGTATTGCTGCGAAAGCGGTTGCGCGAGCTGCACCACGCCGTAGAACGTCGGGCGCAGCGGCGTGCGGATGCTGGTGTCGTTCCCGGGAACCGGCCCGATCCCAGGAAACGTGCCGAACACGCCGCGCTGAAACGTGAACTCAACCGGAGTGAGGAGCTGCGAGCCCAGGCCATAGAAGTTGATCGACGGAAAGCGGTAGGTGCGCGCCTCCGCGATCTGGTCGTCGCCGACGGAGACCTCGAGAAGAGCGTTCTTCACCGGCCGGTTCTGCGCTTCCGCAAGCGCCACGGCCTGGTCCAGTGTGAGAACCGGCGGGCTTGAGCCTGCTTCCTGCGCGCGGGCCGAGGCGGCGGCCAGAATGAGTGCGGCGGCAGCGAGAGGGCGGAGCATGGCGTATCCTTTCCGAAGGCATGAGGGACGCACGCGACCCGTAAGCAGGCGTTCCCACCCGCTAAGCGTGGCGGAGATTATACGCTTGCCTGGAGAGGAGGAAACCCCAGAGGCCGGCGGCCCGGGCTCGTGCATTGGGGAGCGATGGCGTGTCAGGTGATACGGCTTGCGGGCCGCGCCACGCCAGGAAAAGGCGCGCCTTCACTGCGTTGACAGGGATTTTCAGCGGATGCTAGATTGAAAAAAAGGGCCGAGGTAGCTCAGTGGTAGAGCAGCCGATTCGTAATCGGCAGGTCGCGGGTTCAAGTCCCGCCCTCGGCTCCACTCCCAACTTTCGCGCCGATTGCCGCGGGCGCGTGAGATTCACTCCGGCGGACTACGTCTGCGCCATTCATCCGTCTGACTCTCTGCAGAGATACGGTGGTAGGATGCTGGCGGTCCTGGCGGAGCAAGTCTTGGACGCGCGGAGGCTGGTATGGCGACATCGGAATCCCCCCGGCTCCCGGCCGAAGCTTCCCTCCCGAGCCGTGTTTCGGCCGCCCCGGTCGCGAAGCCCGCGCCGAGGCACTCCGCCCTGGTCCGCGTGACGCACTGGATCACCGCTCTTTCCTTTTTCGCCCTGCTCGTCAGCGGCATCGAAATTGTCATCTCGCACCCCCGCTTCTACTGGGGCGAGACGGGCACCGTCCTGACGACTCCTTTGTTTCGCCTGCCGATTCCTTCCTCCAGAAGATTGGTTCCGACGGGTTACAACTACGTGCTGCCCGACCAGAACGGCTGGAGCCGGGCGCTGCACTTCGAAGCCGCCTGGGTCGCGGTGCTGACCGGCCTGCTCTATCTGATTTTCGGCCTGGTTACGCGGCATTTCCGGAAAGACCTGGTCCCCAGCAGGGCCGACCTCTCGTGGCGTTCGCTCTTGACTTCCTTTGTAAAGCCGTTGCGCTTCAAACGGCCGGGCCCCGAGGAGGCTTCTTCCTACAACGGGCTGCAGCGCCTCACCTACCTGTTTGTGATCTTCGTTCTGTTCCCCCTGGTCATCTGGAGCGGCTTGGCGATGTCCCTTGCCTTTGCCTCCGCTTTCCCCTGGTCCGTTACCCTGTTGGGCGGCCGTCAATCCGCTCGCACCATTCATTTCTTTGTCTCGGTGGCTCTGGTACTGTTCCTGTTTGTCCACGTCCTGATGGTTTGCCTGGCCGGATTCTGGAGCCGCACGGGAGCGATGATCACCGGCCGCGCCGGCACGCCCAAGGAGCGCACATGATCAACCTTTCACGCCGGAAACTGATCGTATCCGGACTCGCGACGACCGCGGGAGCATCGGGACTGGTGGTGGCGGCGCGGCTCGCGCAGAAGTACGGGTTGATCCCACCCGATCACGGCGGAATCTTCGGCCTCGGCGAGACGCTGACGTATGCCTCGCAGCGCCTGCTGACGCGGCATTCGATGGCGCGCGAATTCCCTCGCGACCGCATTTCGCCGCGTCCTTTCCCCAACGAACTCGATCCCCCAACGGGAGAGTTCAAACACCATCAGGCACTCGGATTCGCGGACTGGCGGCTCTCCGTGGACGGCATGGTCTACCAGCCTGCGTCGTTCTCGCTGGCTGACCTGAAGGGCTGCCCGTCCCGCAGCTATATCACCGAACTCGCGTGCGAAGAGGGTTGGTCCTACATTGCCGAGTGGACGGGCGTGCCGCTCTCCCACGTCTTGCATCTCGCCGGCGCGCACCCGCAGGCCAGATACGTCGTGTATACCTCGATGGAACCCAACACCTGGGACAGCATTGATATGGCCGATGCTCTGCACCCGCAGACCCTTCTCTGCTACGGCATGAATGGCAGTGAGCTTCCAGTGCCCCACGGCGGGCCGCTTCGCATGCGGGTCCCTCGGCAGTGCGGCTATAAGAGCTTAAAATTCATCACTCGCCTGACGGTCACCGACAGTCTGAAGCGGTTCGGCAACGGCTGCGGCTCCGTGGCCTGCCAGTATGGCTACGCCTGGTACGCCGGCATCTGACCCAAGTCTAAGGCTCGCCGGCTGGGGGGAACCTGGCTCAGCGCTAATAGACACGCAAACGCCCGTGCCTTACAGGTGGCTCAAAATCGCCTGCACCGCCGCCATGTCCAGCTTGCCATAGCCCCAGTTCGCGTTCGGAACCGCCCCGGTGAAAGCATCCTGCGTCGCGTACTTGTGCAGCAGCGTCCGGACTTCGCCGACGGTCAGCCCCGGCCTTTTTTGCAGCATCAGCGCGACAATCCCTGAGGTGTATGGCGCCGCGGAGCTGGTGCCGTTGAACAGGATATAGTTCCCCGAGGAATCCGGAACCCAGCCGTTTTCCGGCGCCATGATGCTCTTGCCGTCCGGCGTTTTTGCCGCGCTCGAGGAATACCATTCGCCGGGCGCGGCGATGTCCGGCTTCAGGGTGTCGGGGTCGCGTCCCGGCCCGAGGCTCGAATAACACGACAGCTCGCCGATGTGCATCAGCCCGCCGCATACCGGACTCAGCGTAAGCGGCTCGCCGCGAAAATGGAACTGATCGTTCCAGTCGTAGCTTCCCACGGTGATGGCCTGGCGCGCCATGGCCGGCTCGCTCACGGTATTGGCGGGAGACTGGTAGAGCAGCACAAACGTCGCGTTCTCGCCCACAACGTAGGCATCCACGTAGGCTTCTTTGCCGGCCTTGTTCCACAGAAACAGCCGGCTCGCGCCGCCCGGCACGGGTAAGACGGTCACATGATCGTTGGCGACCGGAGTGGCTCCCATCCATCTCTTGGTGAGGTCCAGCGGCTTGCCGTCCGCGGTGCTCCCGCCCTCGATCATCAGGTCGCTGCCTTCAAACGGCGTGCCGTCGGCGTTGCGCACGAACAGCAACAGCCCGCCTCCGTCCTTTCCCGCGCTCCATACCAGGAGGCTGGCCTGTTCCCGGGTGCTGATCTTCTTTCGCGCATGGAAGCCCTTGGTCTGGTCGTTGCCGGCGGCAATGACGATGGCGCG
>DASPOW010000017.1:0-8469 GCA_035625855.1 Candidatus Methylomirabilota bacterium
GCCGGCCTTAGTACTCTTCGCGCACCCGCATGGTTTGATCCACGGAGTAGTTAGGGTAGCGAATCGAGGAGCCTTCCGGCGCGGAGGGATGCCGCGCGCGTACCGTGAAATACGCTCCCGAACACTCGACCGAGTAGGTGTAGCCGTCGCGGCCGCGGCGCTCGGCCGTATAGGCGCCGCTCGATATAAGCTGGTCGAGGGAGCCACAGCCTTCGTGCTCGACGACGTAGCCCTGCTCGGCGTGGGCGATTTGCAGCAGGTCGTTCTCTACGCCGATCGAGGAAGCCATCTGTGTGGGGGCGGTCTTCTCCCCCGGCGTAGGCATTTGCCGGATGTAGGCGTAGTAGATGAGTCCGGAAATCGCCAGAACAATGAGAACGCCGACGAGGCCTTTCATGATCCCATTTTCGAATGGCACGGAGCCTGCCGCAAGCGCAGGCCGCGCAAAAGACACCGTACCGCGGGCCGGGGCCGCCCTCATCCCGACGCGGCGCAAGCAACGGTAGCAGGGGGCGTGGCCATCGAAAGCCGTTGGAAGCTGCGATTTGTGCGGAAATCCGGCCTGGCGTAAACTGAACGCTCTATCATGTGTCTCCATTCCTAGTGAGGCTCCCTTTGAATCCAAGAACCCGTCGCCGCTCTTTCGTTCTCCTCTTTGCGCTCGCCCTTTTGCCCACCCTGCCTCTGGGGAGCGCACCCTCGGCGATGGCCGCGCCGGAGCGTTCTCCTGACGGCGATGTACAGGAAGCGCAGCGCTCCCCGCTCCTGCCGACACTGAAGGAGGAACTCACGCGCTCCCTTGCGGTGCTGGGCAAACTCTCTCCGCCCGCCTACTATATCGGCTACACCGTGACGGAAACACAGCGCGCGGAGGTAACCGGGTCGAATGGCGCGCTGCTGTCGAGTACCGAGGCGAAGAACCGCTGGCTGGAAGCCTCGGTCCGAACCGGCGACTACAAGCAGGACAACACTCACCGGGTCGGCGAACGCGCCGCGGCGACGGGAGGCCCCGGCGGGCTGATTCCGGTTGACAATGATCCCCAGGTCATCCGCCGCATCATCTGGCTTGAGACAGACCGTCAGTACCGCGCCGCTGCGGAAGCCCTGATCAAGATCAAGACGGGCAACGAGGTGAAAGTGCAGACCGAAGAGGGTCAGGCACCGGACTTTTCCCGGGAAGACCCTCACGTCTCCATCGGGCCGCAAGTCGTTCTTCAGCTGGACCGCAAGCCCTGGGAACAAAGAGTGCGCAACTACACTCGCGAATTCCGCGATTCTCCGGCGATCATCAACTCCATCGTGACCTTCACCGGGCAGGCCCAGAACCAGTATCAAGTCACGAGCGAAGGCACGGAGCTGCAGTTCGGCCAGATCCGCTACCGCCTGGAGCTGTTTATTCAGGGCAAAGCGCCGGACGGCATGGACATCAATCGCTACTACAACTTCGACTGGGTGAATCCGGCGGACGCGCCGGACGACAAAGCCGTCTACGCCGCGGAAGCCACCATGCGCAAGGAGATCGAAGGGCTGGTGGCGGCGCCAATCAACGAGCCCACCGCAGGGCCGGCGATGCTGACGGGGCGCGCTGCAGCCGTTTTCTTCCACGAGGTTTTTGGACACCGCGCCGAGGGCCACCGGCAGAAAGACATCAACGAAGGCCAGACGTTCGCGCGCAAGGTAGGGGAGAAGATTTTCCCGGACTTTCTGAGCATCGTGGACGATCCCACGATGCGACGACTGGGCAAAACCGATTTGCTCGGCTACTACCCGTTCGACGACGAAGGCGTGCCTTCGCAGCCGACGAAGCTGGTGGAGAACGGGATTCTGCGCGGCTTCGAGATGTCCCGGGCACCGCTGAAGGATTTTCCGAAGTCCAACGGGCACGGGCGCCGGCAAATCGGCTTCACGCCGGTCTCGCGCCAGGGGAACCTCATCGTACGAAGCAGCAAGACCATGACCAACGGACAGCTCCGCGCCAAGCTCATTGAGATGGTGAAGGAGCAGGGCAAACCTTTTGGCCTGCTAATTGACGACATTGCCGGCGGCTTTACGTTTACCGGCCGAGGCCAGCCGCAGGCCTTTCAGGTCTTGCCGCTGGTGGTTTACAAGGTCTTTCCGGACGGGCGGCCCGACGAGCTGGTGCGCGGGGTGGATATCGTCGGCACGCCGCTCGTTTCTCTGACAAAGATCGTAGCCACCGGCGACACTCCCGAAGTGTTCAACGGGTACTGCGGAGCTGAATCGGGTTCGGTGCCGGTGTCCGCTGCTTCGCCGGCAATTCTGATTTCGGAGCTCGAAGTACAGAAAAAAGAGACCTCGACGGACAAGCCACCCATTCTTCCCGCGCCGGCGCAGGACAGCGCGAAGACGGGAGCCAAGCGATGAACGGCGCAGCTCATAAGACGTTCTTGGCGTTTCCCCTGCTTTGCGCCGTGCTGGTTTGTGGGCCGCAAGGCCGCGCGCAGACAGGCGGAAAACAAGGCGACGACAACGATCAGACCTTGCGAGCCATGCGCGACGAAATGGCGCGCTCGAAAGCGCGCCTGGAGTTGAAAATCCCCGGCTCAGACCAGCCTGCGCGGCCTTATATCATTGAGTACCGGCTGCTCGACGTGGACGTGAAACAGGTGACGGCGGAATTTGGCGCGCTGATTACGAGCACCGTGGTGAGGAACCGCGTCATGGAAGTTGGAGCGCGCGTCGGCACCTACAAGCTGGACAGTTCGAACTTCGTGGGAGAAGAAGGCTTTCGCGGCTTCATCGGCAACACCGGAACGGTGGGCATCGACCGCGATTACGACTCCTTGCGCCAGGATCTATGGATCGCGACAGACCAGGCGTTCAAGGACGCGGTGGACACGTACTCGCGCAAGCAGGCGTATCTCAGCAGCCTGGCGCATCCTCCCACGATCGACGACTATTCCCGGGAGGAACCCTTTGTTTCCGTTGGCCCGAGGGCCGAGCCGGACTGGAGCTCGCGCGATTGGGACCAGGAAGCGCGCGAAGCCTCGGCTGCGCTGCGCGCCGTTCCCGACGTTTACAGCTCGCGCGTGCTCTACTATCTCATCTACACCACGGAGTACCTGCTGACCAGCGAGGGAACCGAGATACGCGCGGCCCATTCCGTGGCCGCTGTCGAAGCTAGCCTCAGCACCCTGGCGGCGGACGGCTTCCCTCTACATCACTACTACACGGCGTACGCGAACCGACCCGGGGAGCTGCCGAACGTTGCCACAGTTCGCGCCGGCTTGAACGTCGCGGCGAACGAACTGGTGGCGATGCGCAACGCCCCGCTGGCACAGGACTACACCGGCCCGGTGCTCTTCGAAGCGCGCGCGGCAGCTGCCCTGCTCGCCGAGATTTTTGGCCCGGCCGTGGATGGCGCCTCTCCGCCAATCTCCTTTTCGCCGGTCATGGAGCAGCTTCTGACCAATCTAGGCGGCAAGAGCGACTGGGTCGGCCGGCTTGGCGCACGGGTGCTGCCGGCTAGCGTGACCGTGGCGGATGACCCCTTTGCCCGGGATTTCAAAGGCCGGGCGCTCTTGGGGGGGTACGCGGTGGACCAGGAAGGAGTGCCGGCGGAGAAGGTTACGCTGGTGGAGAACGGCGTGTTGAAGAACCTGCTGATGTCACGCCGGCCCGGCCCGGACTTCAACGGTTCCAACGGCCACGGCCGGTCGGCTTTTCTGAGCGATCCGCATCCGGCGATGAGCAATCTGTTCTTCACGTCGAGCGACACGCTCAGCCCCGATGCGCTGCGCAAGAAGTTTCTCGACAAGTGCCGGGAAGAGAAGCTGCGTTACTGCATCGTGGTCAGGCAACTGGATAATCCCGCCCTAAGCCTGCAGCGCCAGGACGATTTTTCGGAGATGCTGGCGAGCATCGCGGGTGGGGCCGGTTCGGGCGACCGGCTGACGCTGGTTGTGTATCGCGTGTACCCGGAAGACGGCCGTGAAGAACTGGTCCGCGGAACGCGGATTACCGGACTGACGTCGCGCGCGCTGCGCAACATCGCCGGAATCGGAAACGATTCCTTCGTTTATAACTACATGCAGAGCCAGGCGGCGGGTTTCGCGGGAACGGCCCTCGGAGCATTTGGCTCTGCGCAGGGCGGGCTGCCCTCCGCGATGGTGGCGCCGTCGCTACTTTTTGACGAAGTCGAGGTGCGCGGGGCGCGCGGCGAGCCGAAGCGCTTGCCCATCGTGCCCGCGCCCGAGCTGACCGCCTCGAAATAGCGCCGACGGACTGTCGTGCTAGGCTAGGGGCGTGAAGTCGACCCCGCCTGCGAGTGCGGAAACCCGCGAAAAAACGCGCGCTGCGTTGCTGGGCGTGGCCTCCGCCGCGGTGCTTCTGGGGCTCAAGGCGTATCTTACCGTGCGCACCGGAAGCCTCGGCGTCCTTTCCGAGGCGCTGCACTCGGGCCTCGACCTGGTTGCCGCGGTCATCACCTTGATGTCCGTGCGCCTCTCGGATGTGCCCGCCGATGAAAAGCACCCCTACGGCCACGGAAAGCTCGAGAATTTTTCGGCAGCCGTTGAAACGGGGCTGCTGCTCATCACAGCGCTTTACATCATCTATGAAGCTTTCCTGCGTTTGCTCTTCCGCAGCGTACACATCGAACCGAGCGTCACGGCAATCGTGGTCCTTCTGGTGGCATTGCTGATTGACCTGACCCGCGCGACGGCGCTGCAGCGCGCTGCGCGCAAGTTTCAGAGCGAGGCGCTTGAGGCGGACGCGCTACACTTCTCGACCGATGTCTGGAGCACGCTGGTGGTCATCGCGGGAATCCTGCTGGTATGGGCCGGCAGCCGCTGGGGCGCACCCTGGCTGGCGTACGCCGATTCGTTTGCCGCGCTGGCGGTGGCCGGCATCGTGATCCGGGTCGGCTCACGGCTCGGCAAACGCACACTCGACGCCCTGCTCGACGTGGCGCCCGAAGGGTTGCAGGAACGCATTCGGAATGCGGTGACGCGCATGGAGGGGGTGCTCGACGCGGAGCGGATTCGCGTGCGCCGCGCCGGAAACCGGCATTTTGTCGACATCACAGTGAGCGTGCCGCGCAACACGAGTCTCGAACGCGTGCACGCCCTGACCGATGCCATCGAAGCGCGCGTTGGGGAGATTACGCCAGCCGATGTGATGGTTCACGTCGAGCCTCGCGCGCCCGCCGGAGCGAACCTCTTTGAGGCCATCCGCGCACTCGCGCAGCGCAAGGGCTTTTCCATTCACGATCTCAGCGCGCAGCAGCAGGACGGCACGCTCTTCGTCGAACTGCATCTGGAGGTGGACGAGAATCTTCCGCTGCGGGAAGCGCATCAGCAGGCCAATATTCTTGAAGACGGGATACGCGACCTGAGCGGCGCCAGCGCGACCGAGGTCATCATCCACATCGAGCCGCTGGGAACAGATATCAGCCCGAGCGACGGCAGCGCTGCGGAGATGAAGCGCCTTTCACACGACGTCGAAGCCTTCTTGCGCCAGATGACGGAGTCTCATCCCGACGTTTTCAACTGTCACGAAGTGAGCGCGCGCCGCGTTGAGCACCGCATCTTGGTTTCTTGCCACGGCGCGATGCGCGGAGATCTCTCCGTCAGCCGTGTTCACGACTTGATGGCCGACCTGGAGTCGAAAGTTAAGGAACGCTTCCCCCTGGTCTACCGCGTCACGATTCATCCAGAGCCTGCCGAGGAACAGTGAAGCAGAGCGGCGGCGCTAGGGCGCCTGGGCCTTGCGTGAAAAAGCGTATGCGGCAAGCGCAAGCAGGGCCGGGAAACATTCGAGCATGTAGCGCGGCTCCGGCGTCTCAACGGTCGTGAAGAATGCCGTGCGCAACAACACGTATCCGGCCAGAAGCAGAACGCCCGGCTGAGCCGCGCGATCCATCCGCCAAAGGCGGACCGCGCCCCAAGCCGCGAGCGCCAAGTAGAGGATGTTGAGAATAGAAAACCCGAGAGTCACAGCAAAGTCCGTCGGGTCATCGGAGATTCTCTCTCCAACCGGAAGAAGCTTGCCGGAATAAGGAAGCAATTCGAGGCGCGGGGCGAACCACATTGTCGCCGCGCGGGCAAGCGGGACCGCGAGGTAGGTCCGAAAGGGATGGCGCGCCGTGCGCTCGCGGGCCAGCTTAGCGAATTGCTCGTCTTGTTCCGCGGTCAGCTCCGTTGTGTCATTGTAATCGTCGAGGAGAGTCGTAACCCGTTCCCTTTCGTCGTCCGTGTCGAAGGCGCTCGCCGGGATGTCTGAAATATCGATGGCTTCGGAATTCATTTTCCAGGAGACCAGATAAACATCTCGCAGTCTCCACAGCCACGTTTTCTCCCAAGCGATAAAGCCCCGAGTGGCGACTTCGCCCGGAAGTTCCGCGTAACGAGGCGCGAGGGGTTGGAATTCATGCAGCGTGACCGCGTTGCGCGCAGTCCAGGGAAGAAGCGGCGCGGCGCAGGAGATTCCCGCTGCGACAAGGGAAAGAATCAATCGTCTCGTGAGACCCGCTCGCCGGTAACAAAACGCGAGCGCCGGGCCAGCGGCCAGGAGAAGGAGAGGTGTTTCCGGGCGGAAAAGGGTGCCAATGCCCGCGCAAAGTCCGCCCAGAATGACGAATCCTTCGCCTCCCGCACGCAGAGGAACAGGGTTCGCCCCGGTTCGCAGGTCTGGCGCCTCCGCACGCCGCAGGTGCAAAACGAAGCAGCAGAGCGTAGCCGCAGTAAAAAACGTCGCGAAAACCTCCGTCAGCGGGACGGCGGCATAGTTCGCGACGAAAGGGCACGTGCATGCAAGCCAGAACGCCGTGGTTTGGAAGAGGTTCCGCTCCCGGCTTTCCGGCAAGAGAAAGCCGACCATCCGCGCGGCCAGCGCGGCCGTTCCCAGGTCCACCGCTGCCTGGCCCAGCATCACCCAGATTCGCGCCGCCGCGGCGGTGTGCCCCGAAACCCAGTACACTACCGCGAGATATCCCGAGTATCCCGGCAGGCGCATGTCCACGGGAGTAACTTTCCCCGCGACAATAAGCCCGTAGACACCGTGGCGCAGCCAGTTCTCCGCCAGTTGCTCGTAGATGAGGGTGTCGCCCGTGGCTGCCGGAAAGCGCAACACGAACAGGAGCCTCAGCGCCGCGCCGACGCCCATCGGGAGCACCGCCGTGGAGAAAATCCGCTTCATCGAAGAGGTGCGCATGTTACCTCAGGCGCGGCCGTACCTGGAATCGTGTGTGACACCATCCATTGACACACCTCGCGTGTCTCGATAGCGTGAAAGCTGGAAGGTCGCATGAAGCAACACGAACCAGTCTTCTTTGACGCTAAACGTGTGCGCTGGCGGCGCACCAGCCTCATCCTTGAGGTAGCCGGTGCGCTTTTGACGCTGCTTCTTGCTTATTTCTTCATTACTGTCGCCATCCCCGTATATCTTCCATCGGTTTTGCAGCCGGGAACCCACTCGTCGTATCGCGCGGTGAACGCAAGAAAAGGGAAAAGCGCACCGCCCCGGGAGGGCCGCAAACGGCGTGTCGCCGCCCTCGGCAAGGTTCCGGATACCTATGATCCCCTGCGGGCTGCGTTCTTTGTCAGTTGGGACTTCACCAGCCTTGCCTCGCTCAAGAAGCATTACAAGGATCTTGACCTGCTGATTCCCGAGCAACTGCACGCCGTAACCCCCGACGGCTCACTGACCGTTGTGGATTACGAGCGCTACCAGACTCTCCAGGTGGGGCCCGACGCGGCCAACACGATTCTCCAGGGCGACAAACTGCACCAATGGATGAGGCAGCAAAAGGCCGCCGACCCCAAATTCGATTTGCCCATCATGGGTCTGGTCAACAATTACGACGGGCAGAACTGGCGCATCAAGGAGCTCGCGGCGCTCCTCGCCGACGCCAACGCGCGCCGCAGACTTACTGATCAGCTTGCCGAATATGCTGCGCGCGCCCGCCAGGCGGGCCTGGTGCTCGACTTCGAACAAGTTCCCGACAGGAGCCAGCCGCGCTTCCGCGATTTCGTTGCCGAGCTGGGTTCCGCCCTGCACGCGGTTGGACTGAAGCTCATGGTCGCCCTGCCGGCCCGGGACGAAATCTACGACTACGGCTTCATTGCCAAGCAGTGCGACGCCATAATCCTGATGAATTACGACCAGCATTGGCAGACTTCCCCACCCGGCTCGATCGCGGCACAGGAATGGTTCATGGAGAACCTTCGGCAGGTCAAGCGGGTTGTTCCGCCCTCAAAAATCGTAATGGGCATCGCCAACTATGCCTACGACTGGCCGGTGCGAAAGGGACGGGAAAAGCAGGAGTCTGCCACGAGCCTGAGCATCCAAGAAGCTTTGCTGCGCGCGAACGAATCGGACGCGCAGATGGAATTCGACGAAGATTCGCTGAATCCGCACTACTCGTACTACGACGAGCAGAATTACGTTCACCAGGTATGGATGCTCGACGCCGTCACCGCCTATAACCAGCTCCGCGCGAGCGAGCGG
>DASPOW010000018.1:0-3087 GCA_035625855.1 Candidatus Methylomirabilota bacterium
ATGGGGACCCGATTCTGGAGAAGCCGACTCCGCGCCTGGAGAAGTTCGGTCCGGAGCTCGCGGAGCTGTGCGAGGACATGTTTGCGACGATGTATGCGGCGCAAGGAGTGGGCCTGGCAGGACCGCAAATCGGGAAGCCGCTTCGGCTGGCGGTCGTCGACGTGACTGGCGGAAAGAACCCGGAAGCCAAGGTCGTGCTGGCAAATCCGGAGATCATCCACTCGGAAGGCGAAAAGCGCGAGGAGGAGGGATGCCTTTCGATTCCGGGCTTTCGCGGCTACGTAATCCGGCCGCAGTTCGTGACCGTGCGCGCGCAGGACGCCTCCGGAAAGTTGTTCGAGATGCGGGGAGAGGACCTTCTGGCGCGAGTGTTCTGCCACGAGATCGACCATCTCAACGGCATCCTCTTCCTGCAGCACTTGAGCATGCTGAAACGCGACCTGATCAAGCGGAAGATCAAGAAGCTGAAAAAGCAGGGCGCGTGGTAGGGTAAGCCGCAGCGCGTTCCCATGCGCATCGTTTTCTGCGGCACGCCGGAGTTCGCGATTCCATCACTGGAAATGCTATTGACATCGCCGGAGTTCTCGCTGGCGGGCATCATCTCCCAGCCGGACCGGCCGCGGGGACGCGGGCAGGAAGTCGCGGCGACCCCGGTGAAGCAGGCAACAGCGGGACGAGCGCCGGTGTTTCAGCCGGAAAAAATCCAGTCGGACGAAGCGCGGGCGTGGCTGGAGAAAATGGCGCCGGACGCGGTGGTGATCATCGCGTATGGGCAGATCGTGCCGCAGCGTATGCTGGCCCTGCCGCGGCTGGGCTGGATCAACCTGCACGCATCGCTGCTGCCGAAGTACCGCGGAGCGGCTCCCATCAACCGTGCCATCGCCAACGGAGAAACGGCGACAGGGCTGACCACGATGCAGGTTGACGCCGGGATGGATACAGGAGGGATTCTTCTCCAGGAAGGGATCACCATCGGAGCGACGGAGACGGCGCCGGAGCTTGCGGGGCGAATGGCGGAGATCGGGGCGCCGCTTGTGAAACGCACGCTGTTGGAACTGGAAGCGGGCAGAATCATCGCGAAGCCGCAGGACAGCGCGCAGGCCAGCTATGCGCCGCGGCTGAGGCGCGAGGAAGGGCGCATCACGTGGACGCGGACAGCCACGGAGATCTTCAACCGGATGCGTGGATTCGCCCCGTGGCCGGGCGCGTACACGACGTTTCGCGACCGGCTCTGCCACGTCTGGGGCGCGGCGACGGAGGAGACAACGCCGGCGCCGCCGGGGAGCATCCTTGCCAGAGGAGCTTCGCTCAAAGTCGCATGCGGACAGGGGACACTTCTTCGCGTGGACAGCGTCAAACTGGAAGGAGGCAAGCGCATCTCCGCGCAGGAATTTGCCAGCGGGGCGCACCTCCGAGGCGAGGAGTGGTTCAAGTGATAACCGGCGAGCAACGGCGGTTTGCGCCGAAAGACCCGGTGAGGCATACTCGCGATTTGAGGCAGGCTGGAAGAATTTGGCTGTGCGAATGAGCTTCTTCACGGTGCGGAAACAAGCAAACATTCTTACGCGACGGACGGGAGTTGCAGTTCCGCACGCGCTGCTGGTCGCGATTTTGGCTTTTTCTCTCTGTGCGGCGCCGCCGTACGTGACCGGCCGAAGCCCGCGGGCGGCGAAGGCCTCGGCGGACCCGGTTCTTCAAATCATGCAAGCCGAGTTGGCGCGCGCGACCAAGGAACTGGCCAAAGCCGACCCGGCGCCCTACTACATCAGTTATTCCGTCAACGACCTGCACAGCGTCGTGATGGTGGGCTCCTTCGGGAGCCTGCTGACGAACGGAGCATCACGGCGGCGGCAGGTGGACGTGGCGATGCGTGTGGGCGCAGCGGCGCTCGACAACACGCACGGACAAAGCCGGTCGTCAGGGATGACGTCCGGCTCGCTGCCGCTGGACAACGATGCCGACGCGATTTCGCGCGTCCTGTGGGAGCTGACCGACCGCGAATACAAGCGCGCCGCTCCGGCATATCTCAACGTCAAGACGAACACGGCGGTGCGCGCCGAGGAAGAGGACAAATCGCCGGATTTTTCGAAGGAAGCGCCGCAACAGAACGTGACGGCAGCCCGGCCCGCTCCCGCTTTCGACCGCCAGGCGTGGGAGGGAGAGATACGGCGGATTTCGGCCGCGTTCCGCAAGTATCCGCTGGTGTACTCCGCGATTGTCGTGCTGCAACTGCAGGAGTCGACGTCGCGCCTAGTGTCGAGCGAAGGAACCGAGATTCTGACGCCCAGCTACTCCGCGCGCCTGGTGATTGAAGGCCAGACCCGCGCGGATGACGGAATGGAATTGCTGCGCGTGGAGACGTTCCAGGCGCCCTCGGCGCAGGAACTGCCGGCCGAAAGCGAACTCCTTGCCAAGGTGGAAAAGATTGCGGCGGACCTCGAAGCGCTGCGCAAGGCTCCCGTGGCCGAGCCGTTTGACGGTCCGGCGCTGCTTTCCGGCCGCGCGGCCGCCGTGTTCTTCCACGAAGTGCTGGGGCACCGACTGGAGGGCCACCGCCAGCGGGACGAAGACGAAGGGCAAACGTTCACGAAGAAGGTCGGGCAGGAAATCCTTCCCAAGTTCTTGAGCGTCGCCGACGATCCGACAGTGAAGCAGATCGGCGGCGTCAAGCTGGCGGGCGCATACGCATACGACAGCGAAGGCGTTGCTTCACACCGGGTGGAGGTCATCCAGGACGGCGTGCTGAAGAGCTTCCTGATGTCGCGGATGCCGATCAAGAACTTCGAGACGTCCAACGGACACGGCAGAAGCCAACCGGGCCTGATGCCCACGGGACGCCAGGGCAACCTCATCGTGACATCCGCGCAGACGGTTCCCGACGGCGATTTGCGCAAGCGGCTGATCGAGGAGGTCAAGAAGCTGGGGAAGCCCTATGGATTGTACTTCGACGACGTGCAAGGGGGCTTCACGCTGACCACCAGGTCGCTGCCGCAGGCATTCCAGGTGCTTCCGGTGATTGTGTACCGGGTTTACGCGGACGGGCGTCCCGATGAACTGGTGCGCGGCGTGGACATCGTGGGAACGCCG
>DASPOW010000019.1:0-3931 GCA_035625855.1 Candidatus Methylomirabilota bacterium
AATGATGCCGGTCTTGCGCAGGCCGGGCAGGAGCGGCTCGATGCGCGAGCTGCACTCCAGGAGAATCACCACCGAGAGCGGATCGCCGCCCATGTCGAAGTGCGTGATTTTCTGCTCGACGCCGTTGTCCAGGATGCGAAAGGCGTCCTGGGGAAGATCGAGAAGCATTTTGCCGCCGGCGTCGCGGACGGTGACCGGCGTGTTGACCTCGACGACGCGCGCGCGAATCTGCGCGGCCGGCTGATCCTTCGGCGCAGGCTGAATGGGCGCGCCGGGCTTGGGGGGAATCGGCCCCGCCGGGGATTGCGCCGAGGCCGGAAGCGCCGCGAGGCATGCCGCGAGAAGAGTCAGGACCGTCGTTGCGAATCGCACCATGCAGCTCCCTGGGGAGGAATCGGAACTCCGCGCCTTCCCTCCGCCTAGTGTATTCGATTCGACGCAGGATGCGGCAGCAACGTTGCCGCAGCATCCGGGCGTCTCTAGAATGAAAAGTCTTCTGTAATAGCGGGGGATTGGATGCGGCCGAAGAAACAGCGCCCCATGCACGCGCCGCCGGTGGCGCACGAAAATCCGCGCTTCATGAACAGCGCGGCGGCTCGGCCGATCCGCATTCTGGCGGAGTACCTGCACCCGCTGGTGGAACTGCGGAAACAGGGCATCCGGGACACCATCGTGATGTTCGGGTCGGCGCGCATCGTGTCGCGCGAGGCGGCCGAGGCGCACCTGCTGCGGCTGAAGCACGCCAAGGCGCCGCACTCCGCGGAGAAGCGGCAGCGGCACCACGCCGCGCTGAAAGAAGCGAAGAGCAACCTGGAGATGTCGCGCTACTACGAAGAGGCGCGCGCCCTTTCCTCCCGCATCACTTCGTGGGCTTCCACCCTGGGAGCGAAGCCACGGCGGTTCGTGATTTGCTCGGGCGGCGGACCGGGAATCATGGAGGCGGCGAACCGGGGCGCGGCCGAGGCGGGCGGAAAATCCATCGGGCTTTCCATCGAGCTGCCGCACGAGCAGTTCGCGAACCCGTACATCAGCCCGGAGCTAAGCTTCAACTTCAAATACTTTTTCATGCGCAAGCTGTGGTTCGCGCAGGCGGCGAAAGCGCTGATTGTGTTTCCCGGGGGCTTCGGAACGATGGACGAGCTCTGGGAAATGCTCACGCTGCTGCAGACGGGAAAACTGCCGCGCAAAAACGTGATTCTGATTTACGGGCGCAAGTACTGGAATGAAATCCTGAACTGGAAGGCGATGGTGCGCTGGGGCACGATCAACAAGCAGGAGTACAGGCTCCTGGAATTCGCGGACGACGTGGACGAAGCGTTCGAGCTGATCCGTTCGAGAATGGAGAAGTACCATATGGATGCGAGTTCCTTCCGTGCGGTGCCCTAGGCAAAAGGCAGTACTCCCCCTCGCTAATCCGCTCATCCATACGTGGTTAGCTCGAACACGAAAGAACCGCAGGCAACCCGGAGAGATTTTTTCGGGGCCCGGGTGTTTCACGCCGTAGAACGTTTTCGACGGCCGAAGTGAAAGGCAGGCGAGGGCGTTCGGGGAGGAGACCATGAAGGCACGGTTTCGAAAGCTGTTTGTCCGCTTCGGACTCGCGGCGGCCGCGATGAGCGGCTTGATACTGTTCGCAGGGACGCCGAACGCGGCGGCGGCGGATCGCGACGACTGCCGCTGGAAAGTGGAGCGTGCGGAAAGGCGCCTGGAGGACGCTGTCGCGCGGCACGGCTACTACAGCTCCCAGGCGCGGCACCGGCGCGAAGAGCTGCGCGAGGCGCGCGAACGCTGCTACCGCTGGAGGTAGGCGACGCCGCTTTGTCGGCGTCGTTCAGGAGAGAAAACAAAAAAGGGCGCCTCATAGACCGGGGCGCCCTTGCTTTTTCCAGGGACCAGTTCAGAGAGACTTCACGAGCTCTTCGGAGAAGACGGCTTCGAAGCGGCGCGTCTCGTCCTGATCGTGGAGGAGAATTACCGGCACGATGCGCAAAGCTTTTCCGCAGGAGCGGCAGTGGGCCGCTTCTCCCTGCAGGTCCTGCACGAACCCATCGGTGAAACGGTACTGCGCGGGCTCGCGGCGGGGCGTTTTCAGGCCGCGGGCGCCGCAATGCGGACAGGTAAATTCGAGCTTGTCCGGCTGCGGCCCGCGGTCGAGCGCGGCCCAACCGGTGCGGCGGACCCCGACTACGTGTTTCGTTTCGTGAGTCATGGGACTCATTCCTTTTCGAACAGATAGATGCCGAAGAGGCCTTGCTGGTTACCCAATTCTAATTGTTTCCCTCTCAATTATTTAGGGCGCAAATGGGCGCATACGCGGCTTTCAGGGCACCAGCGAGCGGGCACGGTGTCCAACTGGGAGAGGACGCGCGCACCTCACATCCCTGCGAAACGGCGCCGGTCTCCGAAGAACCGAGCAGGTCTGGGACCGGCGCTGTAAAAAACAGGCCTTCGCGGGGCATTCCCACGGAGGTGTGTGCCATGCGGGAGAGAGACGTTCGCAAGCAGGAAGCTGTCGCCAGCCCCGAAAGCGACGGCGAAATCGCAGTACTGCGCGGATGCCTGGTGGACGGCGACGCGGTGCAACGAGCGCGTTCGCGGCGGGACCAGCGGCGCGCGCTGATCCTTTCGGTGCTGACGCAGGTCGCGGTAGTGGCAGGGATCCTTCTGGTTCCCCTGGTCTGGGCCACGGAGCGGCTGGCGCTGGCGACGCAGCCGCCCATGCCGATATTT
Source organism: Candidatus Methylomirabilota bacterium (assembly GCA_035625855.1). GTDB lineage: Bacteria > Acidobacteriota > Terriglobia > Acidiferrales > UBA7541 > Acidiferrum. Next base: position 2,731 of record DASPOW010000019.1, read on the forward strand.
TCGCGCGGGCTTGGACCGCGAGCGAGCACGAATTCACAGCAGCCGCCGGCACAACGGCGCCATTTCACGGCGTGCACGTTTTGTGTGCCACCGAGGATCGGTATAACGACCGCCACCCGCAGGGAAGGCGATCCCGGGTCGGAGGCCCCAGAACCGGGGTTGCCGGGCGGCAACTGCCCGAGCTGCGCGGACGTCCCGGGAGCAATTCCTTTCGCGGCGAGCTCCGGCCCGGAGGCTCCCAAGGCGTCGGCAACCAAGCCCGAGCCTCTAAAGCCGGGGCGAATCACGACCGTCGAACCCGCGCGGCTGGTGTATCGCGTGGAGCCGGTGTACCCGCCTCTGGCCAAGATCGCCCGGCGCAGCGGCCGCGTGGTCCTGCATGCCATCATCGCCGTGGATGGAACGATCCAGTCCTTGCAGGTGACGGGCGGCGACCCGCTTTTCTTTGCGTCCGCGCTCGAGGCGGTGCGCCAGTGGCGCTATCAACCGACCTTCCTGAACAGCCAGCCAGTGGAAGTGGAAACGACGATTACCGTGATTTACCGCGCGGAGTGAGCGCGCCTGCAACGGCTAGAGGACCGGCTCACCCGTGCGGAGCGAGATAGCGTCGCGGGCCGCATCGCGGAGGCGGATGAGTTCGTGCCAGTCGGATTCGCCCGGAGATGACGGGTCTCCGGCCGCGGCGCGCGGGTGAAGCGGCGGACAAACCGTAATCGTGACGCGCGTGGGCCGCGGAAGGTACGTGAGGTCGCGGAGGAATCTCCGCGTGCCCGCGAGAGCGATGGGCACAACGGGAGCGCCAGCCGCCACGGCGGCCTTGAACGCGCCCAACTGGAAATGCCGCAGGCCTTCTTCACGCGTGAAAGTGCCCTCGGGAAAAACAAAGACCGATTCCCCCTTGCCGAGCAACTCCTCGAGACCCTGCGCCTGCTGCAGGCGCGCTCCGGCGCTGGTCCGTTCGAAGGAGACATGGCCCATGCGGAGCAGAAAAGCTCCGATGAAGGGCATCTCCTGGACTTCCCGTTTGGCGATGAAGCGGTAGGAAACGCCGAGGGCGGCCATCAGCGGCAGCACGTCGAAATAGCTGGTGTGATTACAGACGAGGACCTTGGGGCCGGGCTCCTGCAGGTGCTCGCGGCCTATGACGCGGACAGGGCATCCGACGAGGAAGAGATAGACCTTCACCGCCGCCGAGGTGAAC
>DASPOW010000020.1:0-7040 GCA_035625855.1 Candidatus Methylomirabilota bacterium
TCTACACCAAGAGGGCGCGCGGCGGGAATGGGGCCCGAGCGGCCGCGCGAAAGGTCGGGAAACCCCGAGCGGGGAGGGGTGCCCGGGGCCGGTCGGGACCACTCCTCCTCTTGACAATAGTCGTTATAACGACTATTATACGCCGCGGAGGTGGACGATGATTGCGATTCGGCGCAGCGCCGAGCGGGGACACTTCAACCACGGCTGGCTCGACACGTTTCACACCTTTTCCTTCGGGGACTACTACGACCCAAAACACGTGGCCTTCCGGTCGTTGCGGGTGCTGAACGAAGACGTGGTGGCCCCCAACGCGGGCTTTCCCCTGCATCCGCACCGCGACATGGAAATCATCACCTACATTCTGGAGGGTGAACTGCGGCACGGCGACAGCATGGGCAACGGGTCGGTCATCCGCCCGGGAGACGTGCAGCGCATGACCGCGGGAACGGGCGTGCGCCACAAGGAGTACAACGCATCTCCGGCGGACCCGGTTCATCTGCTGCAGATCTGGATTCTCCCCAAGAAGAACGGGCTGACACCGAGTTACGAGCAGAAGTCCTTTCCGGCAGCGGAGAAGCAAGGGCATCTGCGGCTGGTGGCCTCGCCGGACGGGCGCGAGGGGTCCGTTTCCATTCATCAGGACGCGGAGCTTTACGCGACGTTCCTCGCGCCGGCGCAGACGGTGCGGCATGCCTTGCAGCCGGGGCGCAGCGCGTGGGTGCAGGTCGCGGACGGCGAAATCCAGCTTAACGGTGAACGGCTGAAGGCGGGCGACGGAGCGGCGGTATCCGGAGAGAAAGCCGTGGAGTTGAGCGGCATTTCCGACGCCGAGGTGCTGGTCTTCGACCTGGCATGACCGATTGTCCCGCGTGAACTGAGCGATTCCTCAGAGCAGGGCGGCGCAACAATTGCCCTGCTCTTGTTGTATCTGACCTCTGTAATCCTTGATTGGTAACACTGCCGCGTTTGCGCTTGACGGAACGCATTCGCGGGCGGTTAAGATGTACGTAGTTTTTTCTCTCTCGCGAGGCGAAGCGACACCGGCGGCTTTCCGGCCCATGTCGCCCACAAAGAGAGGCACTTTTTGGCAGTTCAAGCCAGTTTGCTGCGAAACCTGCGCCGTCCACTGGAACTTTCGATCGGCACGGCCCGCCTCCAAATCAGTTTTTCGCAGGAAGAGCTCTACCGGCGCGCCCTCATCCGGTACCAAGGCTTCGAAACGTCGGACGACCCGGGCTTCTTCATTCGCCTGCTCGATTCACATGAAGTTTCCGCTCCGTCCGATTTTCACTACGAATGGGAAGGAGCGTCGCTGCGCTGCGGGGATCGCGAGGCGGTTTTTTCCGGGGTGCGCCACGAATACGCACTGGATTCGCTCCTGCGCGTTTTTCTTTCCTGGACGCTGCTTCCCAAGCCGGGATTCCTTCTGCACGCAGCCACGATAGTGCGCAACGGCCGGGCGTTTGTCTTTGCGGGGCGCTCGGGAGCCGGCAAGAGCACGCTGGCAGCGCTTGCGCCCGCGGGCGCGGTGATGACCGACGAGATCTCGCTGCTGTGCGCGGAAGGCGGGGAGTGGCGCGCATACAGCACGCCTTTCTGGGGAGAATTCCGGGCCGCAGGCAAGCACCGTCACGCGCCGCTTGCGGGGATCTTCCAACTGGTGCAGGCGCCGCAAAACCGCGCGGAGAGAATCAGCGCGGCGGAGGCGGTGCGTATGCTTCTGCCCAACGTGCTCTTTTTCTCCAAGGAACCGGAAGCCAACCGGCGGCTGCTTCAGACGGTGAGTGCCGCGGTGGAGGGTGTGGCGTGCCACCGCTTCGAATTCCGGCGCGACGCAAGCCTCTGGGAGGCGCTTCCCGCATGAGCGCGGCGTCCACCGTGTGGCAGAGGAACCCGGTTCTGGCGTGGCGGGAGATTACCGGCTCGGCGGTAATCATTTCGCCGGCCGAAAGCGTGATGCACGAGTTGAACGGCACGGGCAGCGTGGTGTGGCGGATGCTGGACGGGCAGACCACGGCTGAACAGATTGCGGCGCGGCTTTGCACGGAGTTCGACGTTTCCGAAGAGACCGCCCTGCAGGACACATCTTCGCTGCTGGAGGAACTCGCCGCTTTGAAGCTGATTCTGCCGGCCCAAGCGGCCGGCGGAGCGAAAGGAGCGACCGCTCCATGAGCCTGGCAGCGCCAATGCCGGGGGGCTGCGCGAAGGGCCCGACGCCGCTGATGGACGGCGTGGTGAGCCGAACCGTGAGGCGGCATCTTCCTTTCGGAGTGCATTTCGATCTGACCTACCGGTGCAACGAGCGCTGCGTGCACTGCTACCTGGACCACGAGGACTACGGCGAATTGACGACGGCGGAGATTCTGGCGGTCCTCGAGCAACTGGCCGAGGCGGGCACGCTGCTGCTGACTTTCAGCGGCGGCGAGATTTTTCTGCGCCCGGACCTGTTTGAGATTCTGGAGGAGGCGCGGCGGCGGCACTTCGACGTGAGTTTGAAGACGAATGCGCTGCTGGTTACTCCGCAGAAGGCGGCGCGGTTGCGGGAACTGGGCGTGCGGCGAGTGCAGATCAGCATCTATTCCGACGATCCCGCAGTACACGACGCGGTGACCAAGGTGCCGGGCTCGCTCGAACGCACGCTGGCCGCGATTCCGCTGCTGCAGGCGGAAGGGCTGCACGTGAAAATCGCGTGTCCGCTGATGACGGAAAACCTGGCGTCGTTTCGCGGCGTTCTGGCGCTGGCGGAGCGCCTGGGGGTTTCATACATCTTTGATCCGACGATCACGCCGATGATCGATGGAAACGCCGAGCCGCTGGCTCATCGCGTGAGCGGAACCGAGCTGCTTCCCGTGTTGCAGGAACCGAAGCTGCGCGGCTGCCGGCCGGAATCGGTGGACGCCAGCGCGCTGCCCGTTTCGGTGGGAAGCGCATCGAGCAGCGGAATCGAGGGCGACGCCTACGACGATTTGCCGTGCAGTGCCGGGCAGAACACCTGCTACATCTCGCCCTACGGAGACGTGTATCCCTGCGTGCAGCTGCCGGTGGCCGCGGGCAACCTGCGGCGGGAACGATTCGCGGATATCTGGAGCGGCTCGGCGGCGCTGGAGCGGGTGCGCGCGGTGCGGCAAAGCCAATTGCCGGTATGCTCCGCATGCTCGATTCGCAAGTATTGCGAGCGCTGCCCGGGGCTGGCGCTGATGGAAGGGGGAGACCTGGTCGGCGCATACGAGCGCGCGTGCGAACTGGCGGAAGTGAAAGCGCGGCTGGACGGGGTGGCAGATGCGGTGAGCGAACTTCACCGGAGACAGCGAGCGACACAGCCGCCCATGCCTTTCGCGGAATCGGCGGCAAGCGCCGCGGCAGCGAGATAGGTTTTACCGGAGGGAAGAATGGCAGAAGACAAGAACCGCGAAGTTCCAGTCGAATCCGGCGCGAAAAAGAAGCCGTACGTCAAGCCCGCGGTGCAATCCGAACCGATCTACGAAACGATGGCGCTGGCGTGCGGAAAACAGTCCGGCGCAGGCGGCGCCTGCGTGGGCGCTCCCTCGCGCTCCTAGACGAAACTCCATGGACGCGCTTAAGACCTGCGGCGAAGAGCGGGCCGCGGACTGCGACACGATCCTGCGTTCGCTGCGCGACCGCGGACGCGTTTGGTTGCGTGTGCGCGGGTCGAGCATGCTGCCGTGGGTGCGGCCGGGAGATATCGCGTTCGTCGAGCGCGTGAAGTTTGAGGATGTTTCGCGGGGCGACTTGGTGCTGTTTGCGCGAGAGGGCCGGTTGTACGTGCACCGCGCAATCGAGAAGCGCGCCGGGGAATCACCGCAAATCGTCACCAAGGGCGATGCCCATCCCGAGCCGGATCCGGCGGCAGACGCGAGCGGGGCGCTTGGGCGGGTGGCGTGGATCGAGCGCGGCGGCAAGCGCGTCCGCCTGGATCGAGGAGTCCACGCGGCCGTGGCACCGGTACTGGCGGCGATTTCGCGGCACGGAAAATGGTGGTATCCCGCAGGGCGCGTGGCCTTCCGGCTGGTGGTGCCGGTGCGGCGATTTTTCCTCGGGCTTCGCGGCGCGAAGGCGCCGGCGCGCTGACGCCGCGCTTACTCTTGGACCTTCCTACTCCGCCAGGGCAAACTCGACGCGGCGCCGCGTAGGATCGATGCGCTCGGCGCGGACCTTGACGCGATCGCCGAGGCGCCAGGCGCGGGGCGCGCTTTTTCCCGCGCGGCGCGAGTGAACCTGTCCGCGCGCGGGCCCCGCGGCGACGATGGCATGGTCGCGCTCGCGAAAAACGCAGCGGGTTCCGGCGGCCTCTTCCAGAGCGGCAATAGGCAGCAGGCCCTCCACGTACTCCTCGAACAGCTCGACAAAGCAGCCGTACTTTTGCACCGAGATTATCAAGCCCTCGTAGTGCTCTCCCAGATGCTCCTCCATGAACTGCGCGCGCTTCCAGTCCATCAGTTCACGTTCGGCGCCGACAGCACGGCGCTCGGCCTCGGAGGTTTCGGCGGAGAGTTCGTCCAGGCTGGAGCGGGAGTAGAGCACGGCTTCGGCGCCGGGCGCAGGGGCGTGCGGAGCCGGCGCGGCGCCGCGGGCGCCGGGATGGTCCAGCGCCCATTTCAGGATGCGGTGAACAATCAAATCGGGGTAGCGGCGAATCGGCGAGGTGAAATGAGTGTACTCGTCGAAGCCAAGAGCGAAGTGACCCAAAGGCTCCGCGGCGTAGCGGGCCTGCTTGAGTGAGCGCAGCATGAGGTAGGAAAGGATGCGCTCCTCGGGCTTTCCGGCGAGCTTTTCGACGAGGCGCTGGTAGTGCCGCGGGGTGATGGGGAACTGCGCGCCGGGAGCGGCGCCGGGAAGCGCGACGCGCATGGGGCGCTCGCGGCCGTGGCCGTAGGAGTCCGGGCGGCCGTGGCGCGCGGGAGCAGGAACACGGCCATGGCGGACCTGCACGGAGCGCTGGACGAGCCCTTCGACGCCCAGCGAATAGCCGAAGGCGGAAGCCAGCTCCTCGAACTCCAAGACTTTCTTCACGTCGGGCTTCTCATGCACGCGATGGAGGGAGAGGATGCCGCGCGCCTGAAGATGGGAAGCTACGGCGCGATTGGCGGCAAGCATGAATTCCTCGATGAGGCGATGGGCGATGTTGCGCTCGCTGCGGGAGATGGCGACGATCTGCTGCTGCTCGTCGAATTCGAGGACGGGCTCCGGGAGGTCGAAGTCGATCGAGCCGGCGCCGCTGCGGCGCGCGTTGAGCAGGAGGGCCAGCTCGCGCATGTTGCGGAAGTGCGGGGCAAGCTCGACGTAGCGCGCGGACGTCTCCGGATTACCTTCGAGCACCTTGTTGACGCCGGTGTAGGTCATGCGCGCGGCGGAGCGGATGACGCCGCGGGCGAACCGCGCGCCAAGAATGCGTCCGCCGGAGTCGAACTCCATCAGGGCGCTGAGGACGAGACGATCTTCCAGGGGATTCAGGGAGCAGATGCCGTTGGACAGCTCTTCGGGAAGCATGGGCACGGCGCGATCGGGAAAATAGACGCTGGTGCCGCGCAGGCGGGCTTCGCCGTCAAGGGGGCTGCCGCCGCGAACGTAGTGCGACACGTCGGCGATGTGCACCTGCAGAGCCCAGCCGCCGGGGCGGCGTTCGACATAAACGGCATCGTCGAAGTCGCGCGCGGTTTCGCCGTCAATCGTGACGATGGGGAGCGCGCGAAAATCCTCGCGACCTTCGCGCTCCGCCGCGCTCACGGGATGCGCGCGGTGCTTCGCTTCCACGGCAACTTCGCGGGGAAAAACGTGAGGCAAATGATGCTTGCGGATGACGATCTCGGTGTCCACGCCGATTTCGCCCGGGCGACCGACAATCTCAATGACGCGGCCGGTGGCTCCAGCCGCGCCGCGCGGGTAGCGGAGGATCTCGGCGTTGACGACGGCGCCGTCGAGTTCGGCGAGGCGCGGCACGGAAGCCCGGCCCTTGCCGAGCCCGGCGGGGGCGTATTTTTCACGCAGGGCAGGCGTCAGCTCTTCACCGGGAGGAATGGCGATTTCGTGATGGATGCGCGCGTCATAGGGCAGCACAACGTTTCCGCGCGGCGCGTAACGGAAGAGGCCAACAAGGGTGGGATGGGCGCGGTCCGTGACACGAAGGATGCGGCCTTCCGCGCGCAGTGCCCCGGGGGAGCCGGTGCGGCGCGTAATCTGGACCAGCACGCGGTCTCCGTGCATGGCGTCCTCAACGGCGCTGCGAGGGATGAAGATGTCGCCGTCGAGTCCGGGGATAGGCGGATCCGGAACCACGAAGCCATAGCCGTCGGCGTGAAGCACAAGGCGTCCGGCAACGGCGTGGCGAGCCTGGTGCGCCGCGTCGGCGCGGTCCGGATTTGCAGGGGTTCTGGCCGGATGGCTTGACGCGGCAGGCTTGGCTCCGGAGAGGACGTAGCGCTGACCGGGGAGCTCTTCGACGGCGCGGCGTTTTTTCAATTTGGCGAGCTCTTTGTGAAGGGTGCGCCGGTCTCGGCCCGGGAGAGCGAGGGCGGCAAGGATTTCCCCAACGGACGCGGGTTTGTTTCTATCCTTAAGAAAGGCAAGGATTTGGTCAGAGGTAATGGCTACGCGGTGCGACATGAGAGTCAGGGATCGCTCGAGGCCAGGGCCACAAAGACGGGATTGTAGCGATTTTTCCTCATTCGCAGGAACTTTCTTCACCGCTGCGGGTTAGTAAAGGCAGGCCAACACACGACCGGCTGGCCACCCTCCGTCAGACCAGCCGGGATTTCCCCGCAAGGGGACTATGGGGAGGCGGGAAGACCTGGCCCGCCTCCCTTTTGTTTTGCTCTTGCCCCGGCTCTTCGTTCTCGGCGCTTTTCTTGCGAGCCCGCCGCCCGTCATGTACTTATTCCGGTACTGACGGACTGGCACACTCTACGCGGCCGCGCATTGACTTGCCTCAAGACAGGCTCATAGTAAGTGCATAAGTTCATCCTGAGACCCTCATATCGACGCCGCCGGGAGGCAAGACTAATGAAGACGCGCGCTGGGGCCAT
>DASPOW010000021.1:0-9979 GCA_035625855.1 Candidatus Methylomirabilota bacterium
AGGACCAGCAGCGCGCGCGAGCGCTTTCTCACGGCAGTCGAGGACGACCCGCGGTGTCCCTCCTTCAGGCTCGCGTTCAAATCCCTCGCCGAGCATGCCTGCATGGCAGGCAGAAGTCCCGCAAGGACCCCCGTAAGCACAGCAATGACGGCGGCAAAAACCAGCACTCCTCCGTCCACCCGGATGTTCTTGATGCCGGCGACGTGTTTCACAATGAAAGGCGGCACAGCGGCGCGTGTGACGGGCACGGCCCATTCCGCCAGAAGCACCCCCACAGCGCCGCCGGCCAGAGATATCAGGGTGCTTTCCACCAGCACCTGGCTGGTGATTCTCAAACGCGATGCTCCCAGGGCCGTGCGCACCGAAAATTCCTTGATCTGGCCCATGGTTCGTGCGAGCTGCAGGTTGGCGACATTGGCGCACGCAAGCAGCAGCACAAACGCCGCTGACCACATCAGGATCAAGATGTACTGCCGCGTTTCTCCGAGAACATCCTTCTGCAACAGCCCAACATCGAAGCGCCGGCCGGTGTTCGTGCCGGGGTATTCGCGCTCCAGGGCGGCGGCAGTCGTGTTCAGTTCCGCCCTGGCCTGGTCCGTGGACACACCCGGCTTCAGCCGGCCGATGACTTCCAGTGTGTGATCGCCGCGGCTGCCGAGGTCGGTTACATTCACCGGCCACGGAGCCCAGATTTCGGCTCCGATCGGAAAGTCAAACTCGCGGGGCATCACGGCGACGATGGTGGTTTGACTGCCGTTCAGGTGGACGCGCCGGCCCACGATGCGCGGATCGCCGCCAAACTGTTTTTGCCAGGTTCCGTAACTGAGGATGACCTCGCGTACGCTGCCGCTTCCGGCTTCGGTTTCCGGGAAGACGTTTCCCATCAACGGCGGCATTCCCAGCAAAGGGAAGAAGCTCGGCGTCACCTGGTAGCCTTCCAGCCGTTCAGGCACGCCGTCGCCGGTGACGTTGGCATCCCAGCCGCGGCCCCGGAGGGCCGCTACGCGCTCGAATGAGGTGCTGCGTTCCACGAGGTCACGGTAATTGGCCGGCGCCACGGCCCCTTCCCACCCCGTACTTGGCACAATCTCGCCGATGGTCAGTATGCGATTGAGTTCGCGGAACGCCAGGGGATGCAGCACCATGGCTCGCAAGGTACTGTACACGGCGGTGTTTGCTCCAATGCCGAGCCCGAGCGCCAGAATCGCCACTCCGGCAAATCCGCGGCTGCGCATCAGGCCGCGCAGCGCGACTCGCACGTCCTGCAGCAGGGTGTCAAACAATTGTCACTCCTTCGTACTTCGAGGGGAATACAAGGCCAAATTTATTACGCGCCTCTTACGAAAGATGCGCTGTGGGCGGAATCACAGAGATATGTGACCGCGGTTACATATTCGACGAAAAACCCAGTGGCCAGGCCGGTTTTTGCGCAAAGCCTGTGAGGTCTCCCTGCAGCCTCGATTCACTGGCGCAGCCCGGCGGAAACGTGTATGCTCCCGCACGCCCGGAAGCCAGGCGTCCGGGTCGCGCGGCGTCCCCGCCGCGTCCAGGTGAACTCCGAAGCCCCGGGATTGCGCGAAAAACGGTGCGTGCCCGGGAGGGTGCGATATGACGGTGAACGATTCGCATCAACAGCAGCGGACGGAGGAGCAGCTCCGGCAGGAAATCTGCTGCATCGGGAAGCGCCTATACGAACGCGGGCTCATCGCCGCGTGCGAGGGAAACCTTTCTGCGCGCCTCGATGGGGGAAGAATCCTGACGACGCCCGCCGGGCTTAGCAAGGGCCTGCTCGAGCCCGCGGACCTGGTCGTCACCGACGAAAAGGGCCGAGTGCTCGAAGGGGCGCGCAGCCCTTCCTCAGAACAGGCCATGCACATCTTGATTTACGAACTCCGCCCGGATGTTAGGGCGGTGTGCCACGCGCATCCGCCCACGGCAACGGGGTTTGCCGCCGCAGGGCGCGCGCTGGACCAGGCGCTGCTTCCCGAAGTGGTTATCGCCCTGGGCCATGTCCCGCTGGCGCGCTACGGCACGCCGGGAACGAAGGAACTCACCGAGTCGCTGGAGCCGTTCGTGCCCCACTACGACGCAATTCTCATGGCCAACCACGGCGCGGTCACAATGGGCCCCGATCTGCAGACCGCCTTTCACCGCATGGAAATCGTCGAGCAGTTTGCCAAGGTCGCCCTGATCACGAGCCTGCTCGGCGGGTCGAAGCTCCTCTCGGGCCGCGAAGTCGCAAAACTGATCGCAGCGCGCCCGCGCTACGGCTGTGCCGCGCCGCCCGGCTCGAGTCCCGAGCTTCCCGTGACCGCGGAGCAGGCCGAGGCGGAAGACGGGCGCATCCAGCTCACTGCGGATGAACTCGAAGTGCTGATCGACGAAGCGGTCCGCAAAGACCGCGCCCGCCGGTGAAGTAAGCGGCCGCGATCCCCTTGGGGGCCATCCGAATGGGTGAATCCGCAAAGCTTTTCGAGGCGATCCAGTCCGGCGACGAGAACGCCGTCCGCGCGCTTCTCGGCGCCGATTCGTCGCTTGCCGCGGCGAAGAACGAGCGCGGCCAATCGGCGGTGCTGATGGCCGCGTATACCGGACGAACGGCTATCCGCGATCTGCTGCTGGCGCAGGACCCTCGGCTCGAATTGCACGAGGCCGCCGCGGCGGGGCAATTCGGCCGCGTGAAGCAAATTGTCGGCGCCGATCCCTCGCGAGAAAAAGAATACTCTCCGGACGGCTTTCCTCTGCTCGCGCTGGCGGCTGTTTTCGGCCATCAGGAGATCGCGGAGTACCTGTTCCGAAACGGCGCCGACGCGAACGCTGTCGCCACCAACGGAACGGGTTACACCGCGCTCACGGGGACCGCGACAAATGGCCAGACCCCAATCGTCGTTTGGCTCCTCCAGAATGGCGCAAACCCGAATCACCGTTACGGCCCGGGGTACACGCCGCTCATGGCGGCCGCGGCCGGGGGACACCTGGAGACCGTGAAGGTTCTGCTGCGGCACGGCGCTGATTTGAGCCTGGCCGCCAACGATGGCAAAACGGCCGCAGACCTGGCCGAGGCCCGCGGGCACAGGGAAGTGGCGGAGTTTTTGAAAGGGCGGGCGGCCACGGCGTAAAGTCGGAGCCGCATCGCAAACAGGCACGTCATGAAGAGATGGCAAGGGGCGGTCGCGGTTCTGGGGCTGGCCTTGGTTGTCGGCGCCGATGCGCGCGAGGCCGGGCGCACGAAAGGAGCCTCCGTGGAGACCCTGCAGGTAACGAGCGCCGCCTTCAACAAGGGCGGACCGATTCCGAAGAAGTGCACGTGCGACGACGCGGACGCGTCGCCGCCGTTGATGTGGAGCGCCGCTCCCGCCGCCACGAAGAGCTTCGCGCTCATCGTGGACGACCCGGACGCGCCCGCCGGCACCTGGGTGCACTGGGTCATCTACGACCTGCCCGCCGATGCGCGCGGACTTTCCGCGGGCATGTCCAAACAGGCCGAACTCGCCGACGGCGCCCGCCAGGGCACCAACGACTTTCGCAAGACGGGCTACAACGGTCCTTGCCCGCCGCCGGGCAAGCCGCACCGCTATTTCTTCAAAGTGTACGCGCTCGACATCAGGCTTGGCTTAAAGGGCGGAGCGAGCAAGCCCGACGTCGAGAAGGCCATGCGCGGCCACATCCTGGCGCAGGGCGAACTGGTCGGCCTCTACGCCCGCTAGAAAGAGCGGGCGGGCGTTGACACGCTCGCGGCGCGCGGCAATACTCTTTCCCGATGATCGGCCAGCTTCGCGGCACACTCGCCGACAAACGCCCCAATCAGGTGCTGGTGGACATAGGCGGAGTCGGATACCTCGTGCAGGTGCCGCTTTCGACGTTCGCCGGGCTCGGCGAACTGCACACCCAAACGACTCTATTGATTTACACGCACGTGCGCGAGGACACGCTCGCGCTGTACGGGTTTCTTTCGGCGCGGGAAAAGCACCTCTTCGAGCTGCTGATCTCCGCTTCGGGCGTCGGTCCGGCGCTGGCGCTGAAGATCCTTTCGGGAATGAGCGTCGAAGAACTGGTGCCGGCGATTCGCGGCAGCGACCTCGGCAAGCTGACGCGCATTCCCGGCGTGGGAAAGAAAACGGCGGAGCGCATGATTGTCGAACTGAAGGACAAGCTCGAAGCCGTGGCTGTGGAAGCGGAGCGCCCCGCGCCGACGTCTCCGGCGGGAATCGAGGCCGACGTGGTTTCGGCGCTGGTGAACCTTGGCTACGATTCGCGCGCGGCAGAAAGCGCCGTGGGCGATGCCAAGCGCGAAGCAGGCGCGGGGGCACAGTTTGAAAAACTGCTGCGCGCGGCGCTGCAGATGCTGACGCAGCCGAAGGCGCGCGCGGCAAAGAATTGAGACGCGAGTACAGAGGATGCGCGAGCGAGGGGAGCCGGGGAAAGAGTGCCTGACGCCAGCACAAAACGGATGATGCAGCACCTGCCTCCGGAACGCGTCGTTTCCGGGCAAGCCTTTGCCGAAGACGCGCGCATCGAGGCCAGCGTCCGCCCGAAGACCCTTGCCGAGTACATCGGCCAGCGCCGCGTGAAAGAAAACATCCAGATTGCGGTGGAGGCGGCGCGCACGCGCGGCGAAGCGCTGGACCACGTGCTGCTGTACGGGCCGCCGGGTCTGGGGAAGACGACGCTTGCGCAAATCATCGCGAACGAAATGGGCGTGCCCATCAAGACCAGCGCCGGGCCGCTGCTTGAGCGCAAGGGCGATCTGACCGCGATCCTTACGTCGCTGGAAGCCAAAGAGGTTTTCTTTCTCGACGAGATTCACCGCCTCCAGCCCGCGGTGGAGGAGGTGCTTTATCCCGCGATGGAGGACTTTCGCGTGGACCTGGTCATCGGGCAGGGACCGGGCGCGCGGATTCACCCCTTTCACCTGGGACACTTCACCCTGATCGGTGCGACCACGCGGGCGGGGCTGATTACCGCGCCGCTGCGCTCGCGGTTCGGCATCGTGCACCGCCTGGATTTCTACGAGCCGGCCGACCTGCTCGAGATTATTCACCGTTCGGCGAAGATCCTGAACATCCCCGTCGAAAAAGGCGGCGCCGAGGAGATTGCGGGGCGCTGCCGCGGCACGCCGCGCGTGGCCAACCGTCTGCTGCGCCGCGCGCGCGATTATGCCGAGGTGCGCGCCGACGGGCGCGTGACCCGCGAAGTGGCTCGGGACGCTCTGCGCATGCTGGGCGTGGACGAGCAGGGCCTCGACGAGGTGGACCGCAACCTCATGCTGGCGATTCTCGACAAGTACGGCGGAGGACCGGTCGGCCTGGGCACGCTGGCCGCCGCCCTCAGCGAGGAAGAAGACGCCATCGAGGAGATGTACGAGCCGTACCTGATGCAGATCGGCATGATTGACCGCACGCCGCGCGGCCGCGTGGCCACGGCGCGCGCCTACGAGTACTTCGGCCGAGAACTTCCGCGCCGCCAGCCAAAGCTGTTCTAACAGGCGGCGCGCAGCTCCCCTCAGCAGAAAGCCGGAAACAGCAAAGCCGGATGTGCGTTCTTATCAGTTGAGAGAAGCTTGCCCTGATAGCCGGCGAAGTGTTTTTCTTGCGGCCGGTCCCGGCAGGATCAGGAGGCCGTGAAAAATGGCGGAACGGCTCGCGGAAGCGGCGCCGCGGTTCAAAGCCAGGGTTGCCGGCGCGTGTGAACTGCTCGAGGGTGTGACCTCGGCTTTGGGCCAGGTGATCATTCTCAACAGGTTGATTGTCTCCGGGAACGCCGCGGCGACAGCGGCGAACATCCTGGGGCACGAGCGGCTGTTCTGGCTGGGGTTCGCGCTGTCCATCGCCAGTGTCATATTCCACCTGGCCTGGGCGCTTCTCTTCCATGACCTGCTCAAGGTCGTGAACAGGAGCCTCTCGCTGTTCGCGGTCTTTGTGATTCTCGTGGGATGCGCGATTCAGGCCCTCACGTGTCTTTTCTACCTGGCCCCTTTTCTCGTGCTGACCGGCGGGAGTTCGCTGGGCGGCTTTACGACGGGGCAGCTGCAGGCCCTGGCATTCGTGTTTCTCAGGGTGAATGGGTATGCCTTTAATCTTTATCTCGTGTTTTTCGGATTGTGGTGTTTCCTGACGGCGTGTCTGATTCTCAGGTCGACCTTCCTGCCTCGAATTCTGGGGATGCTGTTGGCGATTTCCGGCCTGGGGTGGATGATGTTTGTATATCCGCCGCTGGCCCAGCGGATGTTCCCCGTCATCGCAGGAGCGTCCGCGCTGGGAGAGATCCCGCTGCAGTTCTGGCTGCTGGTGATGGGAGTGAACGCGGCACGATGGAAGGAGCAAGCCGACGCGGCGGAAGGAGCGAAGGTTTAGAGCAACGTGGGAGGCAGCACGGGAGGCTCATCGCGCATGAAAGCGGCCGTCTACACCAGGTACGGGCCACCAAGCGTGGCCGAAATCCGGGACCTTGAGAAGCCTGTTCCCATCGACGACGAAGTTCTGATTAAAGTTCGCGCAGCCTCCGTCAATCCCGCAGACTGGCGCTTGATGAGGGGCGTGCCCTTCGTCTTTCACCTGTTATTCGGAGTGCGCAAACCCACGCTGATGCAACCCGGCAGACTCGGGCATGATGTGGCCGGCCAGGTCGAAGCGATCGGCAGCAAGGTGTCCCGGTTCAAACCAGGCGACGAAGTATTCGGAGCCGGCCGTGGGTCCTTAGCCGAGTACGTGTGCGTCTCCGAGACAAGACTGGCCCTAAAGCCGGAGAGCGTGTCGTTTGAACAAGCGGCTTCGGCGCCAGTAGCGGGCCTCACGGCGTTGCAGGGTCTTCGCGACAAGGGAGAGATTCGCGCAGGGCAGAAGGTCCTGATCAACGGCGCCGCAGGGGGCGTAGGCACCTTCGCCGTGCAGATTGCCAAGTCATTCGGCGCGGAGGTGACCGGCGTATGCGGTACAAGGAACCTGGAGGTGGTCCGGTCTCTCGGCGCAGACCACGTGATTGATTACACGCAGGAAGACTTCACCAGGAGCCCGCAGCGTTATGACTTGATCCTCGACAACGTTGGGAACCATTCGATGTTCGAATGCAGGAGCATCCTGCATCCCCGGGGCATTTGTGTTACGGTCGGAGCACCCAAGAACCCTGGCGTCTTTCTCCTGCGCTTTCTTACGGCGCCGTTGCTGTCGCGGTTTGTGAGCCAGAAGTTCGTCCTGTTCATAGCAAGAATAAACAAAGAAGACCTGGCTATTCTTAGCGGCCTCATGGAGTCGGGAAAGGCAAAGCCGGTGATCGGCAGGCGTTACCCGCTCAGCGAGGCGGTTGAGGCCCTCCAGCATCTTGAAGAAGGCCACGTGCGGGGCAAACTGATCATCGCCATGGGAGACAGGTAGAAAGCAACTTCTCTACGGCATCCCGCTGGGGACGGAATCGTCTTCGGGTAGAATTCACGGGATGAGCCCGAGAGTTTATTTGTCGCTAGGGTCGAACCTAGGGGACCGTGCGGGGAATCTGCGCCGGGCGATTGCAGCACTGCCGGGAAAAGGCATCGCGGTGAAGCGCGCATCGTCCTTCTACGAAACCGAGCCGGTGGATTACCTCGAGCAGCCGTGGTTCATCAATGCGGTCCTCGAGGCGGGAACCGCGCTCGAACCGCGCGAAGTGCTGGGGGTCCTGCGCGGGATCGAAGCGGAGATGGGTAGCCGGAAGGAATTTCCGGGCGGACCGCGCGTTGTGGACCTGGATTTGCTGTTGTACGGACGGGAAGTGGTGGAGACACCAGAGGTGCGGGTACCTCACCCGCGAATGCATCTGAGGAGATTCGTGCTGGAGCCGCTGGCGGAGATTGCACCGGGGGCGCGGCATCCGGTGCTGGGCCGAACAGCGGCGGAATTGCTGGCGAGGGTGGCCGACCACAGCGTCGTGCGGAAGTTCATCAGCGCAAGCGAGGGAAGCAGGAGAGGTGCGCCCTGACGGGCGCGGCTCGTTGACAAGGTGGAAAGACGAGGTGGATGATGCGAAGCAACTCCTCGCGAGGATGGTCATGAAACGGATCGCCCCAGCCGGTCTGCTGCTTGTGCTCGCGGCTGTGGTAGCACCCGGCCAGGTCGAAACCGTCAAGGTCAAGATTCGCGCGATTCTGGTGGACCGAGACTTGAACCAGAAGCCGGTGCCGTTTCTCGTCGTGAGCTTGAAGAGGGAGGAGGGCGGCGCGGCGACAGAGGTCAAAACGGGATTAGATGGAACCGCCCAAGCGCAACTCCCCGCGGGGCAATACGAGCTGAGCACGCCGAAGCCCGCCGAATTGGGAGGCAAACGATTCAGCTGGAGCCTGAAAGTCGCCGTCGCGGGGACGGAAACGCAGATCGACTTGACGAACGACAACGCCAAAGCCGAGGAGGACGGCGGGGGAGCTTTGCGAAGCGCGGCCGCAGGCGACCTGAACGAGCTGTTCGAGAAGCTGAAGAACTCGGTGGTCCTGGTGCACGCCGAAGCGGGCGACGGCTCCGGGTTCGTCGTGGATCCTGCGGGGCTGGTGGTGACGAACAACCACGTCGTGGAGTCTTCGAACTACGTGGCGGTGCAATTTGACAAGAAGCGCAAAGTGCGGGCGCAGGTGCTGGCGACGAACGCGGAAAAAGACGTCGCGGTTTTGTGGGTGAATCTGGCCGCGTTTCCAGAAGCCGTGACGGCGCCGATCCTTCCGCCGGGCGCCGCAGCGAACCTTGCCGTTGGCGGGCGCGTTTTTACGATCGGCAATCCGTTCGGGCGGGAAAAGGTGCTGACGACGGGGGTCATCAGCAAGGTGGACAAGAACGCCATCACGAGCGACATCAACATCAACCCGGGGAACTCCGGCGGGCCACTGTTCACCGGGAACGGGCAGGTGGCGGGCATCACCACGGCGGGATTGCGCCTGCTGGCGTCCATCGTGCCGATTGATTACGCGCGGCCGCTGATCGAGGACGCGCGCAAGAAAGCCGCGGTGGGAAACGCTCCTTCAGCGGAGCTGCTTCCCGTCGAACCGCCCGATTATTTCCCGCCCGATGCGCTCTCGCCTTTGCTGCAACAGGAGAAGATGGACACAAGGCCGTACTATTTCGACGCGGGAGAATTTCACGTGATTATCATCACCCCGCCGATGAACTACTTTCTCCGCCATGCGGAAGAGATGGCCGCGGCGAGAAAGGCGGCAAAGCGTGCAGGCGGCACGGGCCAGGCGAAACCGCCGGCAAGCGCGATCGAGGACGCCCAGGATTACCTGGCGGTGGTCGGCGTACGAGTGGAGCCGAAATACGGCGCGCTTCTGAGGGTGCGCTTCAAGAACGGTTTTCAGAGGATGCGGCTGCTCTGCGGGGACAAGGAGCTGACTCCCGTCGAGCAAAGACGCACGCCGTTTGAGCTGCACAATCAACGCGGCAAAACGGTGGACACGACCTACGCGGGGTATTACTCCTTCCTTCCGGACGGCGTTTCGCCGCAGTGCGGAAGCGTGGTCCTGCAGATCTTTTCGGAGAAGGAGCCCGACCAGCCGGTGACCCACACCGTCGGCCCGGAGACGGTCGCCCGCGTGTGGGCCGACCTCGAACCGTACCGCCGGGCGCACAGTGGGGCGGAGACGAAACCCCAATAGCGGCGGCTGCGAAGACCATCGGCAAAAACGAAAAGGGCTCCGTGACGGTCGGAGCCCTTTTTCGTCTTGACCACGCACTTGCCCGTATTCAGGAAGTGCGATGGAGCTTGAGGGTGTGGAGCGTGAGCTCCCTGGGCTGCAAAGCCTCGATGTCGATCTGGGCGATGCGGCCCTCGGTGATTTCGCGCCAGCGGTAGACGCCAGGCTGGCTCTCCTGGCGTTCCATGCCGCGAAGCGGGCGGAGGAACTCGCGCGCATCCTCGATCGAAGCTTTTTCGCGCAGCGTGGGGCGGGCCAGTGCTTCGACGGCGTAGCTGCGGAGCAGCTTCGACCAGTAAGCGTCGAAGAGGTCGCCGGAGGCGAAGATGT
>DASPOW010000022.1:0-3559 GCA_035625855.1 Candidatus Methylomirabilota bacterium
AAATCTCCAGGATCTTCCTCCCGATTTCCGCCGCCGAGGGCGAAGCCGCCGCGTTCTCCTTCGCCGGCGCTCCGCCGTTGAGTTTCAGATAGTCCGAGGAAATGAACCGCCCGCCCAGCCAGCGCGCCAGGTAATCCAGCACCGAGGTGGCGAAGCGGATGTTCGGATTCGTCGTAATCCCCGAAGGCTCGAAGCGCGTGTTCATCAGCTTATCCACCAGCGCCTTCAGCGGCACGCCGTATTGCAGCCCGATGGACAGCGTCAGCGCCAGGCCGTCCATGATGCCCGAGAGCGTCGAGCCTTCCTTGGACATCTTGATGAAAACCTCGCCCGGCCGCCCGTCTTCGTAGAGTCCCACGGTGATGTAGCCCTCGTGGCCGCCCACCGCGAACTTGTGCGTTACTGAGAAGCGGTCCGTCGGCATCTTCTCCCGCTGCGCGCGCGCGAACAGTTCCCGCTGCACCGCCTCCGCCGTTGCCGGCTGATCCGCCTTCTTCTCCCCTTTCCCTTGGCCCGCCGCTGAAAGAGGCTGCGCGCGCTTGCTGTTGTCGCGATAGACGGCCACGGCCTTCAGTCCGAGCTTCCACGATTCGATGTACGCCTGCATGATGTCCTCGACCGTGGTCTGCTCCGGCATGTTGATGGTCTTGCTGATGGCCCCGGAAAGGAACGGCTGCGTCGCCGCCATCATCTTCAGGTGGCCCGTCCAGGAAATCGAACGTCCGCCCCTGGCCGGCGCCAGCGAGCAATCGAATACCGGCAGGTGCTCCGCCTTCAAGTAAGGAGCGCCTTCGATGGTCCCCGTCTTGTCTATGTACGAAGCGATTTCGTTGGTCTGTTCCGGCGTGTAGCCCAGCCGCATCAGCGCCTGCGGCACCGTATTGTTCACGATCTTGATCAGGCCTCCGCCGACGCACTTCTTGTGCTTCACCAGCGCCAGGTCCGGCTCGACCCCCGTCGTGTCGCAATCCATCATGAAGCCGATGGTGCCCGTCGGCGCCAGCACCGTCACCTGGGAGTTCTTGTAGCCGTGCAGCTCGCCCAGCGCGAGCGCCGTGTCCCAGGCGTTCTGCGCCGCCAGTATCAGCTGCGGAGTAACGTTTTCCGGACGGATTCCCCGCAGCGCCTCGCGGTGCATGCGGATGACGTCGAGCATCGGCTCGCGGTTTACTTCGTAGCCCGGGAACGGCCCCATGCGCTCCGACAGCCGCGCCGACTGCGCGTACGCCTCGCCGCACATCAGCGCGGTGATGGCTCCCGCGACGTCTCGCCCGCCATCGGAGTCATAAGGCAGCGCCATGGACATCAGCAGCGCCCCCAGGTTCGCGTAGCCCAGCCCCAGCGGACGGTAATTGTGCGAATTCTCGGCGATCTTCGGCGTGGGGTAGCTGGCGTTGTCCACCAGGATCTCCTGCGCCGTGATGGCCACGTCTACCGCGTGGCTGAACGCTTCCGCATCGAATTGCCCGCTCGGCCCCGCGAACTTCATCAGGTTCAGCGAAGCCAGGTTGCACGCCGTGTCGTCCAGGAACATGTACTCCGAGCAGGGATTCGACGCGTTGATCCGCGCCGTTGTCTTGCACGTGTGCCAGCGATTGATGGTCGAGTCGTACTGCATCCCCGGATCGCCGCACTGCCACGTCGAGTCCGCGATGCGCCGCAGCAGCTCCCGCGCCCGCTGCTTCTCGAAAGGCTGCCCGTCCGCCACGTTCTTCGTCCACCAGTCGCGGTCTTCCTCCGCCGCGCGCATGAACTCGTCCGTCACCCGCACCGAGTGATTGGCGTTCTGGAAGAAAATCGACCCGTAGGCGTCGCCGTCGATTCCGGCGTCGTACCCCTGCTCGATCAGCACGTGCGCCTTGCGCTCTTCCTTGCGCTTGCACTCGATGAATTCCACGATGTCCGGGTGATCTACGTTGAGAATCACCATCTTCGCGGCGCGGCGCGTCTTGCCTCCGCTCTTGATCACCCCCGCGAATGCGTCGAAGCCTTTCATGAAGCTCACCGGCCCGGAAGCGATCCCCCCGCCCGAAAGCGTTTCCCGGCTGCCGCGCAGCGAGGAAAAATTCGTGCCCGTCCCGGAGCCCCACTTGAACAGCATCCCCTCGGTCTTCGCCAGGTCCATGATCGAGCCCATGTTGTCCTGGACCGAATTGATGAAGCACGCCGAACACTGCGGCTTGGGTTGCACGCCCACGTTGAACCACACCGGGGAATTGAAGCTCATCTTCTGGTTCACCAGCAGGTGCGCCAGCTCATCGCGAAAAGCATCCCGCGATTCCGCCGTCGCGAAGTAGCCGCCCTCTTCTCCCCAGCGCACCACGGTATTGACCACCCGTCCGATGAGTTGCTTCACCGAGCTCTCGCGCTCGCTGGTGCCCGGCTTGCCGTGGAAGTACTTGCTGACCACGACGTTCGTGGCCGTTTGCGACCAGCTCTTCGGAATCTCGACCTTGTCCTGCTGGAAAATCGTCGCGCCCTTTTCGTTCGCGATGTGCGCCGTCCGCAGTTCCCATTCCACCGCGTCGAACGGCGCAACCTTGCCGTCGGTGAAGAACCGCTGGAACACCAATCCTGTTCGCGTCGTCTGTTCCGTCTTGGATTGGGGAGTCATTCTGCGACCCAGCTGCGATTCCAGCGCCGGCTTCACCGTGGCCATTTCGTCCCTCCGCGCGTCAGGGCTCCCGGCGCGAGCAGGGAACCCTCTTATTTTACTCCTCCCACGACCACCGTGGGGAACTGCCCCGTGCCGCAATGGCACGTTCGACTCGCGGAGTTCGCGGAAGCAGCCGGCAGAACCAAGAGCAAAAAAAGGAAAAGCCGCCCGTGAGCCGGATTGCCGATGACGACGGCTCCACAGCGGCGCTCCGTCCCACGCCTTCGGGCGCGGAGCGAAATTTCACGCGCTCGGTATGTCTTGGTTTAAATCCGGGCCGGCTATCGTGCGGACCTTGCTTCTACCCCCGACTCGGTCCGCCTGGCGCAACCGCGTTTCCCCCGAATCTGGTTGCGCAGTATCCGCGCGTGCGAAAACCTTGTCAAGAGGAAAACGCAAAATGTTGCTGTGAACGGCAAAACGCTTCTATTTGTAGTGGTCGCGTTTCCCGTTCACCGCTAGCCCCCGGCCCCTCTCCGTTTCCCGCTCGCGCTGAACATCCCGCCCGAGGAACTCGCCCGTTTGTTGTATCGCAGCGAAGCGCAGACCCTTGAGCAAGAAAAGCGGGCTCAGTTAGCAATCGGCGGTTGGGATGGGACAGGGGAAATTGCTCGCATTGGAGCGCGATTTGTCGTCAGGCATGATACGGTCAGGAGAATAAGTTTGACCCTCTGAACTTTGCCGAAGAAAAAAAGATCCCGCCGCCGTCAAGCTTGGACGGAAAGGTGGAAAGGAGATCGCCAAGCGCGGGCCTGAATACTTCAGGCAGTTGCATGCTCGAAGAGTTGCGCGCAACCACTATTCGTCTCAAAAAGTGAGTGTTTCATGAAAGCAGATCGAAAAATCATCGTCTACATTGCAACCAGCGCCGACGGCTACATTGCCAGGCCAAACGGTGATGTC
>DASPOW010000023.1:0-7943 GCA_035625855.1 Candidatus Methylomirabilota bacterium
CCCGGAGAGCGAGAAAACCGAAGTCGTCGAGTCGGACCCGCTCAAAAAGGTGGATTTTGGAGGGGCGGTATTCTCCGAAGTCACCGATGAACTCGTGCTCACGACCTACACAGACGACCGAACCCGCCGCTACTTCAAGGACAAGGCCATCGAGGCGGATTTCAAGTGGCTGCAGAGCAGGCTGCCCGGCAAGGAAGTGGCGATGACCTCCTGCACGAGAGACGAGAAGCTGTGCCTGACCAGCGCGTTCAGCGACACCGAGCCGGGCGAAACGTACTTGTTTGACCGTCCGGCGCACAAACTGACGTTGCAGTACAAGGTCCGCGAGAAACTGCCGCGCGAAGCGCTGGCGACGATGACGCCGGTGCACTACAAGTCCTCGGACGCATTGGAAATACCCGCGTACCTCACCCTGCCCAAGGGAGTTGCGCCGAAGAACCTTCCCGCTCTTGTGATTCCGCACGGCGGGCCATGGGGACGCGACGTTTGGGGCTATAACCCCCTGGCGCAGTTCTTCGCGAATCGCGGCTATGCGGTGCTGATGCCCAACTTCCGGGCTTCGGTCGGGTTCGGCAAGAAATTTCTCGATGCCGGCAACAAGGAGTGGGGCCGCAAGATGCAGGACGACGTGACCTGGGGCGTGAAGTATCTCGTCGCGCAAGGGATTGCCGATCCGAAGCGCGTGGGAATCCTGGGCGGGTCCTACGGGGGATACGCCACATTGGCGGGAGTGGCTTTCACGCCGGAGGTGTACGCCGCCGCTGTGGACATCGTTGGCCCGTCGAACCTGATTACCCTGCTCGAGTCCATCCCGCCCTACTGGGAGCCGATTCGCAAGCTCTTTTACGAGCGCATGGGCGACCCGAACACGCCGGAGGGCAAGGCGCTGTTGATCGAGCGATCGCCGCTCACGAGGGCGAGCCAGATCAAGACTCCGCTGCTGGTGGCGCAGGGAGCCAACGACCCGCGCGTGAACCGTCGCGAAGCCGAGCAAATTGTCATCGCCTTGCGCGACCGCGGGTTCCCCGTGGAGTACATCCTGGCGCCGGACGAGGGTCACGGCTTCGCGCGTCCGGTGAACAACATGGCTCTGTTCATGGCGTCCGAGAAATTCCTGTCGAAATACCTGGGCGGGCGCTATCAGGAAGGTGGAACCCCCGAAGTGACCGCGCGGCTTGGCGAGATTACGGTCGATCCCAAGACCGTGGTCTTGGCCAAGAAGATTGACGCGGGTTCGGTCGGGGCGCCCAAGCCGGCGGTGGACCTGAAGCCCGGCACGAACAAATACAAGGCTAAAATCGCCGCGGGCGGACAAGAAGTTGCATTGACAATCTCCACCACGATTCAGGCGGACGGCGCCTCCTGGACCGCCGTCAGCACGCTGGAATCGCCCATGGGGCAGGCGGTGGACACCGCCACGCTGGACAAGGGCACCTTGATCCCGCGCAAGCGCCATGTCGAGCAGGGTCCGGTGATCGTCAACCTGGCGTTCACGGACAGCAAGGTCACCGGAAGCCTGGCCATGAACGGGCAGGAGAAGCCGATTGCGGTGGATCTGGGCGGGCCGCTGTTTGCGGATGGCGCGGGGAGCGATGAGTCCATCGGCTGCCTGCCGCTTGCGGAGGGATACACCACGACCTTCCGGAACTTCGACGTGCAAAAGCAGAAGGAAAAGCTGATGCAGTTGAAGGTGTCCGGGAGCGAAAGCGTGACCGTGGCAGCAGGAACCTTCGACACCTACAAGGTCGAAATCACCTCCGCGGATGGCGGACCCGACAAGCAAACCCTGTGGATTGCCAAGGATTCCCGGCGGCCGGTGAAAGCCTCTGCCGTTCTGGCCGGAATGGGCGGAGCCATTCTTACCACCGAGCTCCTGCCCTAAGGCAACCTTCGCGAAACGGGGAAAAAGCCGCGCCGGCTGGCGCGGCTTTTTTCTTGCCGCAGGGTGCGGCATTCTCGAACTTGCGGAATGCCCCCCGCAGCGTGACGTATAATCGGCTTATTTCATGAGGCAGGCAGGGCGCCGCAAACGGCCCGGCGGAGGGAGTTCACATGATCCTGGACGTGAACGGCATCCAGAAAATCTTGCCGCACCGGTATCCCTTCTTGATGGTGGACGCCATTGTCGAGATGGAGCGGCTCAAACGCATCGTCGGGATCAAGAATGTCACCATCAATGAAGCGCACTTTCAGGGGCATTTCCCGGGCAAGCCGATCATGCCGGGAGTCCTGATCATTGAAGCGCTGGCGCAGACGGGAGGCGTCCTGCTGCTCCAGGAAATCGCCGAGCGGGAAAGCAAGCTGCTGTACTTCGTGGCCATCGACGACGTGAGGTTCCGCCGGCCCGTGGTTCCAGGCGACCAGCTGCGCCTGGAAGTGAATGTCGTCTCCTTCCGGGCGCGCGGAACCTTCTGCAAGCTTGCGGGCAAGGCTACGGTGGAAGGCGACCTCGCCGCCGAAGGCACCGTGATGTGCAAGATGGTGGACCGCAACCAGAGCGGCGTGGAGCAGGGTCCTCCCGCATGACCATGACGGAAATCCATTCCCACGCATCCATCGCCGCGAGCGCGAAGCTCGCTCCGGGGATCAAGGTCGGAGCATTTGCCGTCGTGGGCAATGACGTCGAACTGGGCGAAGGCTGCGTGGTGCATGCTCACGCCGTTGTGCAGGGGCCGGGGCGGTACGGGCGCAACAATGTTTTTCATCCGTTTTGCTCCATTGGGGGCGACCCGCAGGACTACACGTATCGCGGCGAACGCGTGCAGCTCGTCGTGGGGGACGGCAATATCTTCCGCGAATACGTGACCATCAACCGCGGAACGCAAAAGGGCGGAGGCGCAACGACGGTCGGCAGTGGGAATTTCTTTCTGGCCTCCTCGCACGTGGGACATGATTGCACCGTGGGGAACAACACCCTCTTTGTCAACGCGGCCACCCTTGCCGGCCACGTGACCGTCGAGGACTTCGCGACCATCGGCGCGTTTTCCCCGGTGCACCAGTTCTGCCGCATCGGCCGCTATGCGTATATCGCCGCTTCGACGGTCATTACCCAGGATGTGCTGCCTTTCTCGCTCATTGTCGGCGAGCGGGGCACGAAGTGCTTCGGCCCCAACACCATCGGCCTCGAGCGCAAGGGCTTCGACGCGGAGCGCATCCGCGCGTTGTCAAAGGCCTTCCGGCTGTTGACGCGTTCCAAGCTCAACACCTCGCAGGCCATTGCGGAGATGCGCGTAAAGCTGAACGGCTCGGCCGATGTGGACGAGCTTATTCGGTTTATCGAGGCTTCCGAGCGCGGCGTCGTGAAGTAGGTTTTGCGACAAGATGAGCCTTCCCAACCAATCGAAAGGCTTCCCCGCGACGGGCTGGGGACTGATTGCCGGGAATGGGCGGTTTCCTTTTCTGGTGCTGCAGGGGGCTCGGAGCCAGGGCATCGAGATGGCGGTCATCGCGTTGAAGGAGGAAGCTTCACCGGAGCTGGAACGCGAAGCAAAGCGTTTGCACTGGGTCAGCCTGGGCGAACTGAGCCGCGCTATTGAGCTGATGCACCAGGAAGGCGTCAAACAGGCGGTGATGGCCGGCCAGGTGAAGCACAATAAGATCTTCAGCGCGATCCGCCCGGACTGGCGGCTGGCGAAGTTGCTTTTCTCTCTTCCGCGCAAGAACACCGACGCGCTGATCGGAGCGGTGGCGCGGGTGCTGGAAGACGAGGGCATTCACCTTGTGGATTCGACCGCGTTTTTGAGCCCGCTCGTGCCCGAGCCGGGCGTCTTGACCGGGCGCGCGCCGGACGAGCGCGAGGCGGCGGACATTTCCTACGGGCTCGGCGTGGCCCGGCAGATTGCCAGGCTGGACATCGGGCAGACCGTGGTCGTGGCGGACCGCGCTTGTGTCGCGGTGGAAGCGATGGAGGGAACCGACGCGGTCATCGCGCGGGCGGCGCAAATCGCCTGCGGAAGGCCGCTGGTGGTCGTGAAGGTAAGCAAACCGGCGCAGGACATGCGCTTTGATGTACCTGTGGTTGGTTTGCCGACCATCGAACAGATGAGGGTGTCCGGGGCGACGGCTCTCGCGGTGGACGCGGGCAAGACCCTTCTTTTCGACAAGGAGAAGCTGTTGGCCGCGGCGGACGCGGCGGGGATCACGATTCAAGCCGTTCCGGCGGCGTCCGGGGAACCTGGGAACGCCGCCGCGGGAAATCCTGGCAAGGGCGAAACACGTTGACCGCGCAGGGAAAAATCCGCGTAGCCGTAGTCGGAGCCGGCGAGTTCGGCCGCCAGCATGCCCGCGTTTACCGTGAGCTGGAAGGTGCCGAACTGGCTGGAATCCTGGACCGAGACCAGGAGCGCGCCGCCAGGGTGGCGAGCGAATTCGGTGCGCCGGCTTTCCGCGAAATCGGCGAGCTGGCGGGACGCGTGGACGCGGTCAGCCTGGCCGTGCCGACCGTGGACCACGCGGCCATGGGCGCGCGGCTGATGGAGGTGGGCCTCGACGTTCTCGTGGAAAAACCCATGGCTGCTTCGCTCGAGGAAGCGGACGCGCTGCTTTCCGCGGCGAAGCGGAGCGGGCGGATTCTGCAGGTCGGGCACGTGGAGCGGTTCAATCCCGCGGTGCGCGCCGTCGAGCCCATTGTGAACAGGCCCCTGTTTTTCGAGGTGCACCGCCTCGGCGTTTTCACCCCGCGCAGTCTTGACGTGGACGTGATTTACGACGTGATGATCCACGACCTGGACATCTTGCTCGCGCTTGTCGCTGAACCGGTGGGCGAGCTGGCTGCGGTGGGGATTCCGGTCTTGACGGACAAAGTCGACATCGCGCACGTCCGGCTGGAATTCGCGGGGGGCGCGGTGGCAAACGTGACAGCGAGCCGCGTCTCCACCGAACGCGTGCGCAAGATGCGGTTTTTCCAGCAACATGAGTACGTCTCGCTGGACTATGCGCGGCGCGACGCTCTGCGCGTGCGCGTGGCGAAGCCCGGGCCTCAGCCGGAGTTCTCCTTCGAGAAGCTGCCGGCGGAGAACGTCGAGCCGCTGAAAGCGGAATTGCAGGACTTTGTGGAGGCGGTAAGAACGCGCCGCGCGCCGCGCGTCGGCGGTGAGGCGGGCCGCGCTGCATTGGAGCTGGCTGGCCGGGTAATGGCGAGCATCCGCGAGCACGCCCGGCGCGTCCAATTAGGAGCGTTCCCGGAAGTGGCGACAAACCGATGATCCCTCGAACCCTGGTACCGCCGGATGCAAAGCCGCGCGCGAGCGAAGGCGGCGCGCCGGTTCGACGGCGCCCTTCGTCGCTTGACGAGCGAACGCTGATCCCTCCCGCGCTGCCGGTGGTGCCACTCGATGGCCGCACGAGCATCCCGGCGTCGCTGCCGCTGGATTCCATCGCCGCGCGCGTGATTGTGCCGCGCGACATCAAGTGGGAAGCGATTCCGAGAGAGGAGCGGGCCGAGGCTCCGCTGCTCCCCACGGACATGGACATCCGCGTCACGGTGCCGCCGGACGCGAAAGCGCCCGAAGTTCTGGAACCCGGACCGGCCCTCCCGAGCGAAATCGTGGAGCCGGACATCGTCACGTCCGGCGAAATCCACCTGATGGGAGAAAAAAAGGAGCGGGACGCCAGGTGGAATCTGGTCACGCGGTTTTCCTCCGGGCTGGCGCACGTGCTCGTCATTCTGGCCGTGCTTCTGCAACCGAAGATGTTTCCGCTTCATCCGGCGCGGCAGGACGACTCGGATCTTGCGCGTATGCAGCTCAGCCGGATTTTCTTGCCGCCGGACACCACGCCGCCGAAGGTCACCCATCCCAACGAGCCGCGCAGCGACAAGATGCGGATTGATCCAAGGATTTTGCGCAGGCTGGCCCCGCCCGAGGCCCCGCCCCAGCCGCTGCCGGGCCCGCCGGAGCCGGAGCGCGTTGTGAAGGAGCTTCCCAACGCGCCGAAGCCGCAACCCAATGTTGCCACGGAGACGCCGCCGGAGGCGCCCGCGCCAAAACCGGATCTGTCGCGGCCTACGGCGAAACTTGAACCTCCCGACCAGCCGCAGCCCAACCGCGGGCTGGTTCTGCCGAAGTTCTCGCCGGGGCGCGCGATTGAAGAGTCTTCACGGGAGGCGGCTCAGAATTCCAGCCGGTCTCAGGCAATCAGCGGGCCGATGCCCGGCGCAGGCAGGCATGTTCCGGGAGGAGGGGGCGCGCCGGGCACGGGGCTGCTCACCAACGGCGTCGAATTGCTCACACCGACTGAAGGCGTGGATTTCAGCAACTACCTTGCGCGCGTGCTGGCAAGCGTCCGGCAGAACTGGTACGCGGTCATGCCATCGTCAGCGCGGCTCGGAGACCGCGGGCGTGTTGTGCTGCAATTCCGGATCATGAAAGAAGGGGTCGTGCCGCCAAGCGAGCCCGCCCTCCTCTTGACGTCGGGCAAGGAGCCGCTCGACCATGCCGCCATCTCCGCGATTCGCACCTCGAGCCCGTTTGAGCCGCTGCCGCCGGCGTTCAGCGGGCCGTACATCGAGCTGCGCTTCATCTTCCTGTACAATCTGCCCATTGACTACGCGCAGTGAAGCTGCAACGCCAGCAGGTCCTCGGCAGTTTGCTTCTCGGCCTTATCGTGTTCCTTTTCCTTCTCGTCCGGGCCTGGCGGTTCATTTTTCACTGACGGGACGCCGCGCCGCGGAGTGCATGTGAACGCGCCGCTCGTTGCGATTCTCGGGCCGACGGCATCGGGCAAGTCGTCCCTGGCCGTCTGGCTCGCGGAGCGGCTCGGCGGCGAAGTGGTCGCATGTGATTCGACCCAGCTTTATCGCGGACTGAACATCGGCACCGCAAAGCCGACCGAGGCCGAGCGACGGGGCGTGCGGCATCACCTGATGGATGTGTTGAACGCGGCGGAAACCGCGACCGCCGGGGATTACCGCTTGCGCGCCATGGCGGTATTGGACGAACTGCGGAGGCGGGATCGCGTGCCGATTCTCACCGTCGGCACGGGACTGTACTTTCGCGCGCTGCTCGAAGGACTGGCGGAGGCGCCCCGGCGCTCGGAGGAATTGCGGGCGCGCTTGCGGCGGGCGGGCGAAACGCACGAGGCGGGCTATCTGCACCGCGTCTTGCGGAAGCTCGACCCGGAAGCGGCGAAGCGCATCGCACCGGCGGACGCGCAGAAGATCATTCGAGCCATTGAGGTGCGCCTGCTCGCCGAGCGGCCCCTGAGCGAGCTGCACCGTGAAGGGCGCTCGGCGCTGCCGGGATGGACCGCGGCGAAGATCGGACTCGCGCCGGAGAGAGAGGAACTCTACGCAAGAATCCACGAGCGCTTGGACGAGATGCTGGCGCGAGGATGGGTGGAGGAAGTGCGGGAACTGCTCCGGTCCGGCGTGCCGGAAAACGCCAAGGCCTTTGACTTTATCGGCTATCGCGAACTGCGAAGTTATCTGAAGGGCGAGCTCTCCCTCGAGCAAGCGAAAGCAGCGATTGCCCAGGCGACGCGGCGGTACGCGAAGCGCCAAATGACGTGGTTCCGGAAAGAAACCGGCGTCGCGTGGCTCGCTGGCTTCGGGGACACCCCGCGAATTCAAGAGGAAGCCTTGCGGCGGCTCGCTGCGGCGGGCGTTTCGCGCGGGCTTCGCAGCGCCGGAGCGCAAAGCGTATAATTCAGGCCATGGGAAATGAGTCCCGCTAGCGCTGCAGGTCCCCGATGAAGGCGAAGTTTCCTCCTCGATGAAAAAACAGCACGAAATCCGAAGCTCCGAGCGCGTTCTGCTCGTCGGAGTGGCGTGGAAACGCCCGGCGCGCGTCCCGGGAGTGCCCGCGGGCCAACCCGAGCGGGAGTCGCTGGCCGAGCTTGTGGAGCTGGCGCGGAGCGCCGGGGCGGACATCGCCGGCACGGTGTTTCAGCTGCGGGAAGCGGCCGACCCCGCGACGCTCGTAGGAAAGGGCAAGCTCGCCGAGATT
>DASPOW010000024.1:0-9699 GCA_035625855.1 Candidatus Methylomirabilota bacterium
GAAATGAAGCGGGCGGAGGGGCTGAAGTTCGCTCCGGCGGACGAGGAATCCGCGAACGCCGATCCGGCGGCGAGAGAGGTCACCCGGCCTGCAAAGCGCGGCGCCGCCAACGTGCCCCCGGGCCTGCCGAACGACCAGGCCGCCATCGCGCAACTTACCGAGGGCGAGCGGATGATTGCGGAAAGGAAGCCGCGCGACGCGGAAGCGGCGTTCAAGAAGGTGCTGGAGAGGTATCCGCAGCAGCCCCGTGCGAGGTACGGGCTCGGTTTGGTGGCGATGCTTGACCGGGATGCGGCGCGCGCGCAGGAGATGTTCGGAGGGCTGGTCAAAGGCGACGCGGCCGCGCAGGACGACCCGCTCGTGCTGGCATGGTCGCACGTGTACCTTGGCCGGCTGTATCAGAACAACGACCAGATCGAATTGGCGCGCCAGGAGTATCAGGCGGCGCTGAACGTGCCAAACGGGCCGGAGCAGGCCCGCCAGGCCGCGCAAAAGGGTTTGGCCTCGGCCGGAGGAAACACCACCACGGCGCGGCCTTGATCGGCTGGCGGGCCAATTTGGAGGCGTAACCACATCATGCGACTGAGAAAAGGCAAGGATTCGGCGCGGGCCGTCTGGGTTCTGGCGGGAGCCGCAGCGCTCGGCCTGGCAGCACTGCCGGCGCGGGCGCAGCAGCAGGAAGAGAAACCCCCGACGCTGGACAAGAGCAAGCAGCAGGCCCCGACTCCGCCGCAGCCTGAAACTCCGCCGGTAAGCCCGGAGGAGGAAGCCGCGTTCAAGGCATACTCCGAGACGGGGGCGGCCGGCGGCGAGAAGAAAGCGCAGCTCGGCGAGGATTTTCTGCAGAAGTATCCGCAGAGCCGCTACCGCGCGATTGTGCTCTCCACTCTGACGGCCGCGTATTTCCGGCTGGGCCAGATTGACAAGATGACCGCGACGGGCGAGAAAGCCCTTGCCGGAACGCCCAACGACGTACAGGTGCTGGCGATTCTCGCGCAGACGCTTCCGCGGTCGCTGAGCAAGGACCCGGCCGTTGCCGGCAAACAGCTCGAGCAAGCCGAGGTTTACGCCCGCCGCGCGCTGGACATCATCCCGACGATGTCGAAGCCCGAGGGGGCGGCCGACGAAGCCTGGGCCGCGGCGAAAAACAGCGTGCTGGCCATGGCGCACAGCGGCCTCGGGCTGGTGTTCATCTACCGGCAGAGATTCAATGAAGCGGTGGC
The DNA here is from genome assembly GCA_035625855.1 of Candidatus Methylomirabilota bacterium. Taxonomy (GTDB): domain Bacteria; phylum Acidobacteriota; class Terriglobia; order Acidiferrales; family UBA7541; genus Acidiferrum. The sequence continues at coordinate 1,224 of DASPOW010000024.1, forward strand.
GGAGCTGGAGCAGTCGGTGAAAGCCGAACCCGACCCGGTGAACTACTTCCTGCTGGGTATGGCCAACAAGAACGGACTGCATTACGACGACGCAGCCGCCGCGTTTGAGAAATGCGCCGCGATCCTAAGCCCGATGCAGCCCCGTTGCCAGACAGCACTCGTCGAAGCAAAGAAGCTGGCATTAACCCAGCCCAGCGCGCCAAAATAATCGCCCGGAACGTGTCTACTCAACCGGCACCGACACTGAACCGCGAGAGCCTGGAAGATGCCCTGGGGTATCGATTCCGGCGCCCGGAGCTGCTGGCGCTCGCGCTCACGCACCGCTCCGCCGCATCGGAAGCGCCGCCGGAGCAGGCGCAGCATGCCGGAGGGGTGCCGGAGCTGGGCACGCACAACGAGCGTCTCGAGTTCCTCGGCGACGCGGTGCTGGCTCTCGCCGCCAGCGAAGCGCTCGTGCGGACGTTTCCGAATTGGAGCGAGGGTCACCTCTCGAAGAGCCGCGCCAACCTGGTGAGCGCGGGAACGCTGGCGGAAGCGGCGCGGCGGCTGGAGTTCGGCAAATTCCTGCGGCTGGGCAAAGGGGAGGAAAAGACCGGGGGAAGGGAAAAGCCCGGGCTGCTGGCGGACGCCTTCGAAGCCGTGGTGGCCGCGATTTATCTCGACGGGGGGCTGGAAGCCGCGCGCGTGTTCCTAGGCCGCACCGTTCTTTCCCAGGTTTCCCTGGCGACCGGCGCGGAACTCGCCCAATCGGACCGCAAGTCCGCCCTGCAGGAGTACTTGCAGGGCCGCGGGCTGGCTCCCGCACTGTACGTCCTTTCCGGCGAAAGCGGGCCGGATCATCTCAAGCAGTTTGAAGTGGAGGTCTGGGTGGAAGGGAAGCGCCTCGCGGCCGGGAAAGGGACCACGAAGAAACAGGCGGAGCAGCGCGCCGCGGACGCCGCTTTGCTGCAGCTGGCCAGGGAAATCGCGAAAGGCACATAGAAAGCGGGAATGACAGACCAGCCTCCTCAGGCGCCTGAAGCAGGGCTGCAGGCTCCGCCGCCGCCGCGCCGGGCGCAAACGACCGTTGCGGAATACCTCGAGTCGCTTCTGGTAACGGTCCTGCTTGCGCTGTTCGGGACGAGCTTCGTCGTGCAGGCGTTCAAGATCCCGTCGGCGTCCATGGAAGGGACGCTGCTCATCGGGGATCATCTGCTCGTGAACAAATTCATTTTCGGCGGGCGCGGCGGCTGGTACGAAAAATTCCTGCCGTACCGCCCCATCGAGCGCGGCGACATCATCGTTTTCAAGTATCCCTTCGGCGACCACCAGTATTTCGTGAAGCGGGTCATCGGTTTGCCCGGCGACCGCCTGAGAATCGAAGACAAGCAGGTGTACGTCAACGAAAAGCCGCTGGCCGAGCTCTACGTCGTACACGACGACGCCGCGCCTTATGATCCCTTCAACTACGACTTTCCGCCCACGAGCCGGCAGCCGATTCCGGGCACGGCGGTTCCGGAGTGGGCGCGGGAGATTCGCAAGCACATTTCCGGCGGGGAACTGGTCGTGCCCGCGGGAAAGTACTTCGCGATGGGAGACAACCGCGACCGGAGCAGCGACAGCCGCTTCTGGGGATTCGTCGACCGCGAAGCGATCATGGGCCGGCCGTTTCTGGTCTACTGGTCGGTGAACGCGACGAGCGAGGACTACCGCGATTCGACGTTCTGGTCGCGCGCCGGCTGGATTCTCCACACCCTGATGCATCTGCCCTCGCGCACACGCTGGAACCGCATGATGCGCACGGTGCATTAGTCCGGTTCGCTTTTCTTTTCCTTTTCGCTCTGCCAGACTTTCAGGGCCCTCATGAGACGCAAGAAATGGCTGAAGCGCGCGATTGCAACGCTTGTTGCGATTGCCGCCGCCGACCTCGCGGCCAACGCGCTGTTGAGGGCGGACCGCGTCAAGCAGGCTCTTGCGCGGCGTTTGGCGGCCGCTTTCGGACGGCCGGTAGCCGTCGGCCATTTCTCGCTGAGCCTTTTTCCCCCGGCGCTCGAGGCTGCCCAGGTCACCGTGAGCGAGGATCCCGCCTTCGGCCACGAGTACTTCCTCCGCGCGGATCAAGTCACGCTCGGCTTGCGCTGGTCGGGGCTGCTGCACGGCAAGCTCGAGTTCGCGACGTTCTCCCTCAGCCGGCCGAGCCTGAACCTGGTGCGCGATGCGTTCGGGGGCTGGAACCTGGACCGCTGGCTGCCGCCGGCACGCAGAGACACGGCGGGTGTCGCCTCGGGGATGGGCCCCCCCGCACCGCCCCCCCCGGCGACAGCGCGGCTGAGCCGCGTGGACTTCGATGAAGGGCGCGTGGACTTCAAGAAAGGCGACGACAAACTTCCGTTCGCGTTTGTCCAGGTTTCCGGGCGGGTGGAGCAGGTCGCTCCGGGCCGCTGGACGCTGGACCTGGAAGCGCGGCCGTGGCGCGGCGGAGTTTCGTTGCAGGCGGCGGGCCGGCTGTTTGTAAGCGGCGAAATCGCGGGCACGTCGTTGCGCTTGCAGCCGGCGGAGTTGCGGCTCCATTGGACGGAAGCCTCGCTCGCGGACTTGATGCGGCTGGCGCGCGGGCACGATTCCGGTCTGCGCGGCGCGGTGAGCGTGGACGCCGTGGCGCGCAGCGGAACGTTCCCCGCTGGCTCGGCCGGAGGCGGGTCAAATGCCCCACCGAACGCCGCAACGCGCCCCGGCGAATGGACCTTCCACCTCGAGGCCCGTGCCCAACAGATTCATCGATGGGACCTGACCGAGCGCGCGGACAACCCGGCGCTCAACCTGATTGCGGACGGACGCTGGAACATCGGTTCGAGCGAACTTGAGTTTTCGCCTATGCGGCTGGAGGCGCCGCGCTCGAACGTGCGGGGCGAGGCTTCTTACGCAACGGGTCCGCGGCCGTCGTTCGAAGTGCGCGTGGATTCCGCGGCGATTCAGGCGTCCGATGCTCTCGCGTGGTACCGCGCATTCCATGCCGGCGTGGCGGAGGATCTCACCGCGCTGGGCATGCTCAGCTTCTCGGCCACGCTGAAGGGCTGGCCTGTGGAGCTGCAGAACGCGGCATTCTCCTCGCGCGGCGCTACCGTACGAGTGCCGGGCCTGACGCGGGCGCTCCATGTAGGGCCTTTCGAGGGCGGCCGCACCCGAAACCGCCTGGCACTCGATGTCTGCTGGATCACTCTCGACCCCAAACCGGAGACGGCGGCGCAGGCACGAGCCCTGGCCAGGGTTCACCAAAACGGCGGTTCGGCGATCTTGCCGAGCAACACGGCGGTTGGAGGCGGTTCTTTCGATCTTGCGACCGGAGCCGGCGCGCTATGGATGAACGCAAGCGTGGATCGCATCGAACATGCCTCGGCGCTCGCAAAGGCCTTTGGCCGGCCCTTGGAGCGCGGGTGGGAATTGGAGGGGCGGGCAGATGCAGGGCTGCAATGGAGCTGGGCCGCGAATCCGGCGGACGGGGAACTCGGAGGCGGAATCAATTTCCGCGACGCGCGACTGCAAGTTGCGGGGCTGAACCTGCCGGTTGCGGTCAACGCCGCACGGCTTTTCTGGGAAGGGCGAAAGCGCGGCGCAAGCCTCCGTTCGGTCGAGGCGTTTGGCGCGGAGTGGTCGGGAGAGGTGTCCCAAAGCAGCCGCGCCGCGGCCGGGGAGGGCGATGCCGGCTCCGCAGCGTGGAACTTCGAGCTTCACGCCGACCACCTGAACGCCGCCGACTTCGACCGCTGGACCGGCCCGCGCGCGCGGCCGGGCTGGCTCGAGCGCCTGCTGGAGTCGCTTTCCGGCGGCGCCTCGCGCGACGCGCAGCGCAGAATCAGCGCCAGCGAATTGATCCACCGCATCCGCGCCGACGGAGAAATCCGCGTGGATGAGTTCAGCGTGGAGAAGCTGACCATGCGCAATGTCACGGCCAGGGCTTCTTTGGCGGACTTGCGTCTCGAATTGCGGGACGCTTCCGCCGATTACGCCGCAGGAACCATTCGCGGCCGATTCAGCGCGGATTTTTCTCCCAGGCCGCGCTACGCGTTGGACGCGCGGCTGGACAAAATCCAGCTTGGCGCGCTTCTCTCACCCGCGCCGGAAGCGGGTGACCCGCCCGGCGCGTGGCAGGGAGTTGCCGGGGGAGAAATTCATCTGGCAACCTCCGGCGTCGGCAGGAACGATCTGTTCGCCGGTCTAACGGCGCGCGGCCGCTTGCAGTTGCGCAATGTCTCGCTTCGCGGCTGGGACGCCGGCAGGAGTCTCCGCGAAGGCTCGCTGCAGCACGGAGATTCGCGCTGGTCTGCCGGCGAGGGCGAGTTCACGCTGCAAGACGGAGAGATCGAGCTTCGCCCGGTCGAACTGATCGACCGCGGCGAGCACGCCCTGCTTCGCGGGACGGTGACTCTGGCGCGAACCGCCGACCTGGAACTCAGCCGCGTACCGCCCGGCAAAGGGCCCGCCGCCAGAGTGCTTCGAATCCGCGGCCCGTTAGCCGCCCCGGAGGTTTCGCTGGAGCGCACGCAATGAGCAGCGCCGCTTCGCGCCTGTTGCTCGCGGCGGCGGCCATGATTGCGCTGCCCTTCGCCGCGCCATCGCAGGAGCAGGCGCTGCGCCGGACGTTTCAGCAGGGTTCCGTCGAGAACTACCGCGTCGAGGTGACCCTGCGCGCCGAGCTTCACGGAGTCAAAACCGAAACCATAGGCGCGAAGACCTACGTTCACCCGTTCACGCGGGAGGCGGAGGGCAACCTGCGCTGGACCGCGTCGCGGCGCGTCGAACGCCTCGACGCCACGGCCGGCGCTGCGGAGATCACCGAGTCGCTCGAGGGCGTCGCGGGCGATTGCCCCTCTGCCATCGAGAAGGAAGCCGAAGCGGTGGCGTTGAGTCCGACCATCCAGCCGTTTTGCGACGAGTGGAAACCGCCGCGGGTGCTTCGCTACCGGGAAACGAACGACGGGTTGCTCCGGGCCCTGGACGAAGCAAGCCTTGGCGTCACCAAGGCGGGGTGCCCGCTGCTTGATCTTTGGTCGCGCCACGCCCTGCGCCCGAACGCGATTCTGCCCGCGGGAGCGTTGCGGATTGGCGCGCGGGAAGAGAAAAAGACGCCGGTGCATCTGCCGGGAATGTCTCCCGGCGAGAGCTCCGAGGTCATCGAGTGGCTCGCCGCGCCACACGGCGCCGCGGTCCGGCTGCATGTCACGCAGCAGGTCGCTCTGGACCGCCCGGCGCAAGACCGGAGCGGCAGTGGCGGCTTCCGGCGCCTGGAGTGGGACCGCTTTTTTGCCGAATCGCTTTCCACCCTTTCGACGCTCGACGGCGGTTTGATTGATGCGACCCGTTCGGCCTCCTGCGAAACCTCATACACGGACGCACCCGTCGAGGGGCTCAACGAGCCCCCGAAGTTTTCCTTCAAGCTGTCGCTCACCGTCACCATCCACCGCGCTCCATGAAGCCTGCCGCCTTTCTTCGCGCTTCGCCCCTGGTCCTCGCGCTGGTCGCGGCCGGCGCTGCGGCGCAAAAGAAGCAGGCGGCGCTCTACCTGCTTCCGCGCGTCGCGCCCGGCCAGGTGCTCCGCTACGACGTTACCTATCACCGCTTGTCGCAGGTGACAACCACGAGCATGGTTCAGAATCCTGCGTCCACGGTGACCACCGACATTGTGATCAGCCTCGCCGTGCGGGTACAAATCGCCGAGGTCACGCCGCCCGCCTTTGTGGCCGACGCAACGCCCAGGCCTTCGGCGATTCACGTCTACGCAGCTTACCTGCGCGCGCAGGCGGCCCAGCGCTCCGACGACCCCGTCGTGGACGACCGCGCCGCCGAAAAGGCCATCGCCCGCCTCGAAGGCAAGTCTTTCGACTGCCGGATCGGGAGCGATGGCGCGGCGGCGTGTTCCCCAGGCTCGGACAGCGATGCTGTGGCCGCGGAAGGAATGCGCCGCTGGCTCGCGGAAATCTTTTTCGCGGCGCGCCTTCCGCAGAAAGGCATCTCGCCGGGGCAAACCTGGGAAACCGAAGAGGATGCCGGCGCCGAACTGCCGCTCGCCGGGCTTCGCTTGGTGAGGAAGTACCTCTTCGCTGGAGAGAAGCCGTGCCGCGAACCCGCTGCCGCCGGCCCCGGCGCCACCGCGCCTGCCGAAGCGTGCGCCGAAATTCGCGTGAACAGCCGGCTCGTGCAGAAGGGAAGCAAGAAGGACGCCACGCCCGAAGCGTTTCGCCTGCGGGGGCTCCGCACTTCTGGCTCCGCGCGAGGCGGGAACGAATCGGTGCTGCTGATTTCGCTTGCCGCCGGGCTGGCGGTCAGCTCCGGCGGCTCCGACCGGCAAAGCGCGGACTACACCATTTCTTCTTCGAAGGCGCACACGGCCATTCACACCGTCGCCGAGGTCAAGACGGATTCGGACCTCCGCCAGGCGCCCGACGCGCCCTGATGAATGTCCGCTCCGCGGGCTGCGCGGCGAGGCTTGCGGGGCCGGAGTATAATGAAAGGTTGCGCCGCGCCCTGGAAAGCGCGCTGTAGCGCCTGGCTATGAATTTCAAACTCCGAAGCACCTATCAGCCCCGCGGCGACCAACCCGCCGCCATCGAGCAGCTCGTGCGTGGCGTCGAAGCCGGCGACAGGCACCAGGTGCTGCTGGGCGTGACGGGCTCCGGCAAGACTTTCACCATGGCGAAGGTCATCGAGGCGGCCAACCGCCCCGCGCTGGTCCTGGCCCACAACAAGACCCTCGCCGCGCAGCTCTATCACGAATTCAAGGGCTTCTTTCCGGAGAACGCCGTCGAATACTTTGTCAGCTACTACGACTACTACCAGCCGGAAGCTTACGTTCCCGCGGCCGACGTCTACATCGAAAAAGAAGCCACCATCAACGCCGAACTCGACAAGCTGCGCATGGGCGCGACGCGGTCGCTTTTCGAGCGGCGCGACGTCGTCATCGTCGCGAGCATCTCCTGCATCTACGGCATTGGCTCCCCCGAAGCCTATTACGGCATGATTGTGATGCTCGACAAGGGACAGCAGCTCTCGCGCGAAGCCCTGCTGCGGCGGCTGGTCGAGGTGCAGTACGACCGCGCTGAGGAGCTGCGCCGCGGCACATTCCGCGTCCGCGGCGACTCCGTGGAAATCTATCCGCCCTACGAGGACAACGGGTACCGCATCGAGCTGTGGGGCGATCAGGTGGACGCCCTGCGGCAAATCGACCCCTTCACCGGCGAAGTGCGCGCCGGCAAGGAAGATCTCTCGCGCCTCACCGTCTACCCCAAGTCGCATTACGTCATGCCTGCGGAGCAGCGCGAGCGGGCCATTGTGTCGATTCAGGACGAGCTGGCGTGGTGGAAGAAGGAACTGGAGCGCCAGGGCAAGTTCGTCGAGGCGCAGCGGGTCGCGCAGCGTACGATGTTCGACATCGAGATGATGCGCACCATCGGCTACTGCCACGGCGTCGAAAACTACTCGCGCCACCTTTCCGGCCGCCTCCCGGGGGAAGCGCCGCCGACCCTGCTCGACTACATGCCCGAGGACTACCTGCTTTTCTTCGACGAGTCGCATCAGACCGTCCCGCAGGCGCACGGAATGTTTCACGGAGACCGCTCGCGCAAACAGACCCTGGTGGACTACGGCTTCCGCATGCCCTCCGCGCTCGACAATCGCCCGCTCACCTTCGAGGAGTTCGAGCACCGCTTCAACCAGGTCATCTACGTTTCGGCGACGCCCGGCCCGTACGAGCTGACCAAGTCCGGCGGAGCGTTTGTGGAGCAGGTCATCCGCCCCACGGGTCTGGTGGACCCGGAGGTGGAGATTCGCCCGGTGAAAGGCCAGGTGGACGATTTGCTCGAGGAGATTCGCGTTCGCGCGGAGAAAAACGAGCGAGTGCTGGTCACCACGCTCACCAAGCGCATGGCCGAGGACCTGGCCGAGTACTTCACCGAGGTCGGCGTGCGCTGCCGCTACTTGCACTCGGAAGTTGAGACGCTCGACCGCGTAAAGATTCTCCGCGACCTGCGCCGCGGCGAATTCGATGTGCTCATCGGCATCAACCTGCTGCGCGAAGGCCTGGACCTGCCGGAAGTCTCGCTGGTCGCGGTACTCGACGCCGACAAGGAAGGCTACCTGCGCAGCGCGACGGCACTGATTCAAACCATGGGCCGTTGCGCCCGCCACGTCGAAGGACGCGCGATTCTCTACGCCGACACACGCACGCGTTCCATGAACGAGGCCATCGCGGAAACCAACCGCCGCCGCGAAAAGCAGCTCGCCTACAACCGGGAGAACAGCATCACGCCGCAATCCATCATGAAGAGCGTGGACATGGAACTGGCCAAGATTGTCGAGGCGGATTACGTTACCGTGGCCGCGGACGACGAGGCCCTCGACGCGCTTGCCGCGGAGATCACCACCGAGGCGCAGTTTGCCGAAGCCGTCGAGCGCCTGGAAACGCAGATGCGCGAAGCCGCCAAGAAATTCGAATTCGAGCGCG
>DASPOW010000025.1:0-2822 GCA_035625855.1 Candidatus Methylomirabilota bacterium
AACCACGCCGCAAGCGCAGGCCCTGCCGCCGTCACGTTCGTCATCGAGGCCAATCCCGCAAACCTCGACCCGCGTTTCGGCACCGACGCGCAGTCCCAGCACATTGACGGGCTGATCTACTCGAGCCTGGTGCTTCACGACGACGAGTTCCGGCTCCACGGCGATCTCGCGGAAAGCTGGGAGACGCCGGACCCGCTCACGTACATCTTTCACTTGCGCCGCAATGCGACTTTTCACGACGGGCGCCGGGTCACCTCCGCCGATGTCAAAGCGACCTTCGACTTCATGCTCGACCCCGCCAATCGCTCGCCAAAACGCGGCGCCTTTCGCATGGTTGACTCCATCGCCGCGCCGAGCGACGACACCGTTGTGTTCCGTCTCAAAGAGCCTTACGCGTCGTTTCTTTGGAACATGGCCCGCCCCGCTGTGGGAATCGTCCCTGCGGACGCGGGCGCGGATTCCCCGCGGCGTTTCATCGGTTCCGGCCCGTTCCGCTTCGTCAGCCAGCGGCAGGACGACGAAGTGATTCTCGAACGCAACCTTGGCTACTTTCGCGGCTCGCCGAAAATCGAGGGGGTGCGATTCCGCGTCGTGCCCGACGCGGTCGTGCGCGCGCTCGAGCTGCGCAAAGGCTCTGCCGACATCGAGATGAGTTCCCTTCCGGCGGACATGCTTCCGCCCCTCGCCCGGCGTTCCGAACTCGAGGTCGCGTCGCGGCCCGGCACGAACTTCGTGTATCTCGGCGCAAACCTCGAGGACCCGGTTCTCGCCCATCGCGAGGTCCGCCAGGCGCTGGCCTTCGCCACCGACCGCGACGCGATGATTCGCTACTTGCTGGGCGGGCACGCGCGCATCGCCAGGGGCATTCTTCCGCCAAACCACTGGGCCTACACCGCGGACGTGCCGGCTTACTCGACCGATATTCCGCGCGCGGAACAACTCCTGCAGGCTGCCGGCTTTCCGCGCGGGCCCAACGGCGTTCGCATTCACCTGACGCTGAAGACCTCGACGGATGAGCAGGCCCGCCTCATCGGCGCTGCCCTCCAGGAGCAGTGGAAGCACGCGGGGATCGAACTCGAATTACGCCCCCTTGAGCTGGCCACGCTGCTTTCCGACGCCACTCGGGGGAGTTTTCAGCTTACGCTTCTGCGCTGGGTCGGCGGCAACAACGACCCAGCCATCTTCGATCTCGTTTTCTCTTCGAAACGCTTTCCCCCGGACGGAGCCAACCGCGGGCACTACCGCAACCCGCGGGTGGACTTCCTCGCGCAGCACATCCTGCTGGAACAGGACCTGCAAAAGAGGAAAGAGCTCTGCGCGGAAATTCAGAGGATTCTCGCCGACGATCTGCCCTACATCCCGCTATGGTTCACGGATGTCGTTTCCGTGCACCGCCGGGGTCTGGGGCCTTTCGAGCTTTCCCCCACGGGCGACTTCGACTTCCTCGCGACGCTGCGCCCGGCAAGCCGCTAGCGGCTAGTTCAGCGCACGGCGGATTTGCGCCTCGGGAATCGCGCCCTCGCGGATGATTCGCCATGAATCGTCCTGCAGTTCCACGATGGTGGACGGCAGCGAGGCGCCCGTCTCGCCCGCGTCCAGAACCAGGGGCAGCCGGTCGCCGAGCTGCTTGATCACCTGCTCCGCGCTCGAGCAGGCGGGAAATCCGGAGATGTTCGCGCTTGTGCCCGTGATGGGCCCCTCGAACTCAGCGATCAGGCGGTCCACAACCGCGCTGCGCGGCCAGCGCACGGCGATTCTGCCGGTGTTGGCGGTCACTTTGAGCGGCAGCCGGTGCGAGGCGGTGACGGCCAGGGTTAAAGCGCCGGGCCAGAATTCCTGCGCAAGCTTCAGAAACGTCGGCGGGGCGTCGCGCGCCAGCAGCAGCGCCTGCTCCACGGAGTTCACCAACAGCGGCAGCGCCCGCGTCTCCGGGCGGCCCTTTACGCGGTAAATCTCCTCTACTGCCGCAAGGTTGAAAGGATCCGCGCCAAGCCCATAGAGCGTGTCGGTGGGAATTCCGATGACACACCCGCGCGTCAGAAACTGTGCCGCGTAACGCAGAACCTCTTCGTCCGGGCTCTGCGGGTTTATGCACAACCGTTCGGCCGGCACCTTGTTCGCCCTTGGGACACACAAACTGGAACTGACAGCGTGGCAGTCCCAGTCCCCCGCGCTGCTGCGAGGCACGCTATCACAGCGTCGCAAGAACGCGCAACGGCCCTTCCGGGCATACCCGCCTTTGCCCCGCGGGCACTGCCTTTGTTACGCTCGCCCCGTGCCACCACCTGCCTCATCCTCCAGGGGCGCCTCCGCCGGTCCGCGACGTCTGGCCGAGGCTCCCCCCATCACCAGCCGCGACAATCGCTGGCTCAAGGAGTTCCGCGTCGCCCTGCGCGGCGGCGTGACTACCGTGTCCGGAGCCGCCGGGGTCGAAGGCGCACGGCTCGTCGAGGAGGCTCTTTCGTCGGGCTGCCGGATCCAGGCCGTTCTCTTCAGTGAATCCGGCGAGCGCCATCGCCAGCGCCTCGCTCCCTTCCTGAATCGCCCGGAGATCGCCTTTCCCGTCCTTCGCACGACCGATCGCCTGTTCGAAGGCATTGCCGACACCGAACATCCGCAAGGCGTTGCGGCCCTCATTGAGCCCCGCGCAGCAACCCTCGAAGACCTGCTCCGCCCTTCGCAAGGGACCCCCCTTCTCGCCGTTCTCGCCGGGGTGCAGGACCCCGGCAACGTCGGCACCATCCTGCGAACCGCCGCCGCTTTCGGAGCCTCCGGCGCCGTGGCTTGCGCTTCCGGCCAGAGCGGCACCGCCAATCCTTTTT